>DPXZ01000071.1:1128-5570 GCA_003526765.1 Fervidobacterium sp. | reverse complement strand
TTTTTTCTGGTAACGTTACCGGTATCGATTGAATTATATCAAAATGTACTCTTTAACATGTAATACCGATATTATTTGTTTGCTGCGTTTATCGTTCTTTGCACGCTCCTATGTAAGTAAGTCATTCATTTTCTCAAGTTTTCTACATATTCTTAAGTTTGCCTTAGTTCAAATGAGGGTGGCACGATATTTGCTTATGACAAAATAAACGGCATACCTTTGAGTTCGGTATGCCTAAAGTGATCTACAGTGATATAGTGATATGGTGATCAATCATTGTTTGAAATTTTTAACAAAAAGCATAAATAATCGTTTTTGGAAGGAGTTAGAATTAGATTTTAAGATTATACCTTAAGATTATACCTAATGGGCATTGTATAAAACTCCGTTTTCATTTCTTCTCCTCGTACTCTATCTTCTTCAGTACCTCCATTTGTTTCTTGAACTCTCGGATACCCATGTTCTGCAGTATGAACCTTGCAACGAAGAATTGTAATGGCAGCCAAGTTACGTGTCCACTTGGGATGATGTATCTCTTTGGTCGTCCAAGTGCCTCCCAGAGCAATCTTCTACTTCTCAGTGGAAGTGCCTTATCAAAGAGCGCCTCTACGAATATTATCTTATCGGTGTCAACGAACTGCGCATATGCAATGGGATCAAGTTTCAAATAGGGATGTATATCACTCTTTTGCATCTCTTCGACACTCTGAAATCTTTTTATCTGTCCAAGTTGTTCTCTGAATATCTCCTTCATCTTTCTCATATCATCGACTGAATATTTGATTCTTCCAGTTCCTTTCATCTTTTCCACGCTTTTTCGAAAATATTCGAGTGTAGGTGAGTGCCACATCAAAGTTGCCATCTCGCCACCAACCGTCATCATGATAGTTCTCTTGAAGTCATCTCTGATTGCGTTTATCATCACAGAGACCATTCCGCCCAAGCAAAAGCCAAACATATGTGCGTTATCAACCCATAACCCTTGGCTCTTCACATGGTCTATGATGCTGAGCACGTCGACCACTGATTGTTCCCAAAACCTTGTTGCGTTATCAACATCTGTATCGAAGAAATCTTTGCCGCTGGTAGAACTATCCGCAACTCTTGTAAAATTTCCAGGCAGAATTGGAAAGATAACTCTCACACCTGCGTCAGCCAAGTGCGTAGCCATCCACAGTAGAAACGGGATGTTAGATGTACCCAATCCATGCAAAATGAAGAGTATGCCGACTGGATCACCCTTTGGATTAAACATGTAATACTCAACGGTCTCCGTACCTTTTGCGGGTTTTTCGTAAAGAGTGTTGAATCTTACGTACACACCTCTAAATTTCTTAGCCTTCATTATATAACCTTGCGTAAAGTCCTCAACTTTGCCTTTATATTCAAAACTTACCATAGGTTACCCTCCAGAAAATCTGCGGTCTTTTCCAAAATTCTTACCGCATAATTATCTTTCAACACGAATTCAAAACCATGATCACCGTATGGATGCAGTAGCAACTTTACTTTCACACCAACTTGAGAAAGTGCCTTAAACATCTTTACAGCAGAAGTGTATGGTACCATCTGATCCTTCAAACCATGGACTAAAAGTGTTGGTGGGAAGTCAGGAGATACGTTGTTTATGGGAGAATATTTTTCGTATATTTCTTTAGACCTTCCGGGTAAACGTTTCAACGTCGTGACTGCAGAAAAGCGTGCAAAGAGAGATGGTGTCTTCCATATATCCATCAAATCACATGGTGCATAGTATGAGACAACGCACTTTATCTTATCAGGAATTCTGGATGCACTCAGGAGAGCCAAATGTGCACCTGCCGACAGTCCAATCAGAGAAATCTGCTTATCAATCCCAAGTGCTTCCAATCTCTTTGAAAGATATTCTACAGCCTCCAACAACTCATCGATAAGCTTTTCTATCCCTGCTTTGTAGCCTCTACTGTAATCTATCGTAGCAACGATGAAACCTTTACCAACAAGATATCTGTACCAAGAGACATTGTTCGGTTGACGTCTGTAACCACTGATCCAACCACCGCCGTGTGCAAAGAGCACAACGCCTTTTGGACTTTCAAGTCTCAATTGTTCAAGATTTGGAAAGAATATATCGAGCTTCTTTTTATCTGCGTATTCGTTACTCTCTACACGTTCCCAAGTCTTCTTCCTTGGATCCAGTGCGAGTTTACCAAAGACACTCTTCCTGATAAGTGGAATATTTATCAGCACAAATATGATCAAGAAAACCGCAAAATTGAAAACTGCAATGATTAGAGAGAAAATATACAGGATTATTTTTAATATGAGTATTGGTCTTGTTGATCTTGATCTTGAAGAAGTTGAAGAACTCTTCTTTTCACTCTTCATGTATCAAATTCGCCTTCCAATCGTCTTTAGGTGCATATTACTCAAAATATCGTTAGTTCTTGACATATTTCATATGCTATTATACCACATACCATAATATGCCAACTCAATCTATTACTTGTAAATATTCTACCACAAACTCTTTGGTCAGGATATCACAAAGCAATATGACAAAAGGTATGACAAAACTTGTAAATTGTGATAAAATTGCTCAGATGAATGTCTATTATTTCGATGAGTTTTTGTGGGCATCTTATGGGCATCTGTTGTTAACTATTATCAATATCATTAATATTATCGAGCACACTTGGGGAAAATGGAATTTGAAAGAGAAGACTAAACGGAGGTGGTAGATATGGAAAAATATCAGCTTGACTTAGAAAGGTATAAAAAGGCGGTTGAGAAGATCATTCAAAGATTTGCAGACCGTGGTTGGGAAGAGATAAAGATCGAAGAAATATGGTTTGAAACATCGCTACCGATAGACATAATATTGGAAGCATTCAATGCGGGTGTCAACATACCTTCAGAAGTAAAGACAGTTACTCACAAGGGGAATGTGATATGGCAGAGAGAAAATCAGCAATGAGACTTGAAAGGACAAGAACGGAAGGGTTTTTCAACTCAGGTACCTATCATTTTTGGATCTTTTCGATCCTTTTATTGTTCGTGGTGATCTTGCCAGTGCAGATATTCTCGATAACCGCAGACTTGTCAGCAAATTACAATTTTGGTGATAACTTGTTCAGCATATACAACGAAGATATTTCTTACAGTAGTTTCTTGCTGTCTGCAGAACTTTCGTACAAAGCAGAAGGATTTGAATTCTTAGCTTCCCTTAATGCGGCAAACGATAGACTGTACAACGACTCTTTTTCCGATAGTTACTATGGGGGATTCTACTTCTCAATGGGTTCATCTGGTATATCCGTAGATCTCGGCAATGCCAACGTTACATTTGGGAAGATGCATCTCTCAGATGAAGTTGAAAGTCCCTATTCACTTTTCATATCTTCGATGGATCTTCCGAGAAATACCATCAATTTCTCGTTCGAAGATGATAATTTCTTGTATACAACTAGGTGGATAGAATTAACCAATTTACTAGATTCCTCCACTACTACAGACTTGAGAAAAAAATACAGGGGTATGAACTACAAAGTCTACGCAACGAAGTTCGGTAATTTCAGATTCGGCTATCAGGAAGCAGATATATACGTCGGAAAAACGTTCGATTTAGAATACTTTGCAAACCCAATTCCCGGATTTTTCATTCAGTACGTCAACGACAATGGGAGACCATATCCAGAAGGATTAGGCGAGGCAAATTACGTTGCCGGATTTTTCTTGGATTACTCAGACAATGGTAAGTATGCATACGCACAGATATTGATAGATGATATAAATGCAAACAGGTTTCTACATCCAGAAAGCTATCAAAATCCAGACAAGATTGCATGGTCACTCGGTGGGAGAGTAAATACACCATTTGGCATACTCGCACTCTACAACGCAGGTGCAACGAAATACACATTCCAGCCATCTGCAGAAGGTGGGAATCAACAATTTTACGGATATACTTACTATTCTGACTTTCTTTACAAACAAACCGATGGGAACGATATGATTCTACCACTTGAGTTGCTCTATACAGGCTATAAATATGGTGAGAACAATGTCGCATTTAGGCTCGAATACGAGAGTACTGCACCCAAAGGGCTCTTTGCCACCGTCGAATACGTGGTGCTCGGCGAGAGGTCACCGATAAACGCTTGGAATGGTGATACCACTTACATATCTGGCACACATCTCTTGGATGACTCGGTGCTCGAACACAGGCTTATTGGTAATTTGACCTATACTCTTACACTTCCACTCAATCTATCTTTTAACATATCAACGGACATTGGCTACATATGGAATAAATCTGTCCTAACGCAGGCTGATGATTATGTGAAAAAGCCATTTTTAAAACCTCAGCTGGGAAACGACGTACCATATTTCTCATTAACAACCGGGTTGAACTTCTCATTCTCTTTTTGAGTATTCTATTCGTACTTAATCACGTACTTAAT
>DPXZ01000071.1:0-1017 GCA_003526765.1 Fervidobacterium sp. | reverse complement strand
TACTTAATCACGTACTTAATCAAATGTGAGGTAGATTACATTGATTAGTCAGGCGTTTAATGCGGTCTTACCTTCTTTCGTAATGATATTTGTTGGATATATTTACGGGAGGATATTCAAAGATAAAGACATCAACATAGTCAATGATATAGCCACATGGTTGATGGCACCGTTGGTCACATTCACATTTACAAACGATTATGTGCCTTCAATCGATGTACTACTCAAATTTGGCGGCGGTTTCGCAATACTATTTGTTGTATCATTCTTGATCTCAAGGTTGCACAAGAAAGATAGAGAACTTTTCTTCACAGGTAATGTATACGTCAACTCCGGTTATCTTGGTTATCCTGTATTACTCGCACTTTGGGGAGAACAAGCATTGGCACTTGGTGTTGTCTACTCGTTTGTCAACGTGCTTTTTGGTAGTACATTTCTGCCTGCGATGATTCGCGGACGGTTTGAATGGAAAAATGTGCTGAAATTACCATTTGTATACGCTATAGCAGCAGGCTGGATATTGGGGTTGATGGGTATTTCATATAAGGCGCTGCCAACGGGTATCCTCACGGGTTTCAACTGGCTGAGGGATATGGCAATCCCGTTTTTGTTACTACAAGTGGGACTTTCGATTTCGAAAATATCGTTTGACAAGAGTGATTTGACACATTATTTGATACTATGTGCAGAACGGTTGGTACTAATTCCACTGATAATGGTCGCATTTGCACTCATTTTGAAACCGTTCGAGGCAAAGGTCTTCATATTGGAATCTGCAATGCCGATAGGCGTCAATAGCGTTGTGGTGATCAACACATTCAAGAAAGAAGACACGCCAAAAGCTGGCGTAACCGTTGCATTAAGTACATTACTATCGCTCTTTACTTTACCGATATGGGCTTACGTGCTAGAAAAGATATTCGGTGTGTAGAACGTATAATGATAAATAGTCGATAATAATCGATAAATCATCTAAGGACTTATGATATTCATTGACCGATGAGCAAGTTCAATGGC
>DPXZ01000070.1 GCA_003526765.1 Fervidobacterium sp. | reverse complement strand
ATAGCCAATGACAAATTCCTTACAACTTTCCCAAGAGAACTTAACAGAGCACTGGGTCAAAGTAAAACTTTAAGAAGAAAGGCAAGTTTTGGCCATTCCACATCCAAAAGAATATGATCTATATTTTGACGTATAGGGCTTTTCCTCCTTCCTCATACCTCCTGCCCCTTCGATGAAGGGGCATTTTTGTTTTTTTGCAATCTTCACACAAATATTGTAAAATATGAGATGAAGTATACGAGCAATATCTAATCGAAAGGAATGATTTACTTGAGATTCCTACTTTTTCTCCAGCTAATCGCTGTTGTAATCTTTATCTTCATCATGTATTTCATACCAGCAAATCTCTATCTTGTGTCCATCATATCGATATTTGTGATAGTAAACACGGTTGGAATAACCTATTACATATTGAGATCATGGGCCGCAAATCTGAAAAATGAAGGTACGAAATCTAAGGTATCCTTTGCTTTCACTCTCATTGGAGTTATTTTTGCTATTGCTTTTCTACTCATTAATCTTTCAAATTTTTGGCTAAGTAAGTATAGTTACGACAAATTCATCAACTTCACCAATGCCTTAGCGCTCGTAACAACGTTGCTCTTGGTTTCATTTGGCATATCGTACGTAGCACTGAAACGAGAATTAGAAAAGCAAATAGGCGAATATGAAAAGTTAAAGAAAATAAAATTGGAAACAGAATTTCAACTTCTAAAATCAAAAGTCAATCCACACTTTCTCTTCAATTCGATAGGTACAGCAATATCGATGTTGGAGATAGGAAATGATCAAAAGGAAATAGCACAATACCTGTCATCGCTGGCAGAGCTTTTCAGAACTACAATTGATGCTCCAGATGTGTGGGAGCTACAAGAAGAGTACGATATGATAGAGAAATATTTAAGAGTACAAAAGGTTCGGCTCGATGATAAATTATCGTATGAATTGACACTTCCAAACGAGTGCAAAAACTTGAAAGTACCATCTTTACTTTTGCAACCTATCGTTGAAAATTCGATTGTTCATGGCATATCGAAGAGTACAAAGCCATGCTTTATCAAAGTCATATGTGAACGCTCTGATACTTACGTTATTTTAACTGTACAAGACGATGGAGTAGGCTCAGACAATTTACAAAATGGTACTGGGCTGAACTTAGTTGAGGAGAGATTGAAACTATTCTCTTCTGGAAGCCACATGGACATCTTGAGTAGTGCTGAAAGTGGAACTGTCGTAAGGATATTTCTCAAAATCTGAAGAAGGAGTTGCGTAAACATGAAATGTGTGATAGTCGAGGATGAAAAAATCCAAGCACTCATGCTCGAGAAATTGCTTAAGGAAGAAGGAATAGATGTCTTGGCTATTGAAAACGATGCTGAAAAAGCAGTTAAAATCATAGACGCTCTGAAGCCAGACATGGTTTTTCTTGATATAAATTTGGGAGCTTACGATGGATTCTATGTTATCGAGAACACATCGTATAAGCCTTACATAGTTTTTACTACTGCATATTCGGAATACGCAGTTAAGGCATTTGAAGAAAATGCTATCGACTATATACTAAAACCTGTTAGCAGAGAAAGGCTAAAGAAAACGCTGGAAAGATTGGAACGGTTAGACCAAATAGCAACTGTTGAAGACAACAAAACAAAACGTGGTAATCAAAATGTGAGAATAGAAAGAATCATCAATCAGATGCGTTCCGAGCCCTCTTTATCGTACAGGAACAAGATACCGATCGAATCAGATGACGAAATAAGCTTTGTAAATTTTGACGATATAATTTACATTATGTCTGATAATGCTATAACATGTGTTGTAACGAATAAAGAGAGATATAACACAAAGGAAACGTTAAAAGAGTACGAAAAGAAACTCCCAAATGATAAGTTCTTGAGAGCCCACAAATCTTACATTGTTTCGATTGATCATATAAAGAAAGTGCTTAAAAATTATCTGGGGTCAACGAGCTTAATGATGGACAACGATGACATCATTCCAGTGGGAAGGGTTTACAAAGATAATCTCAAAAAAATACTGCAATGAATGTAATTACAACGTGCTATATCACTCAGGCATGATCTTTACGATACCTTCGTATATGCCATTTTTCATGCTCATACCAGAATAAAGTGCTGCATTTCCACTTAAAGTTGCATCGAAGAGCATTCCATATTCTGAATTGATACTGCGTTCCACAACTACAGGGTTAGAAGTCCTATCATTCAACACAAAATCACCATACCAAGGTTGTTTTGTACCATTTACATCCTTGTATCCAGCAAAGATTAATCTATCTTCCTCATCATCAGAATTGAGAACACTTATTGACTGCAACCTAACGTTTGCACCAAAAGTCTTCAGATACTGTACTCCGCCCATATCGTTGAGTTTTGCAACAAATGCCTTTTCTACATAACTGTTGCCATTACCAGACCTTTCAGTCGTGTAACCACCAACGAATATATCCTTGCCATCGACTTTCAAGTCGAATGGCCATACAGCTTGGCCATTCACAAGCTGAGTCTTCCAAAGAAGTTCACCATTGCCACTGTATGCTACTACGTATCCTTCATACCTCGTACCATCTGTGAATGAATTAGATGAGCCCACTATGATAATTGTATCACTTTCCTCTATGTATCCGATGCTGTATGCTCTATCCCATCTTATCCCACCAAAGCTCTTGTCCCAAAGAATATTTCCATTATTGTCTATCTTAACAATCCAAAAATCATGTTCACCATAATTTTCGGAAACATCTCCGCCCTTCATGTAATTATCACCAACGAAGGCATATCCACCTTTTACCTTGACTATTTTGTATGCTCTATCCCAGTCGGGCCCACCGTAAGTTTTGTACCATACAAGTTTTCCATCTTTGGTCAATTTCAAAACCAAAGCATCGTATCTTCCACGCACATTCAAAGATGGAGACGCAGCAATACCCAAAACTACATATCCGTCTTCTTCTTCAATGATATCGTATCCCCACTCATCACCATCATTTCCAAACTCGTATTTCCATGTTAAGTTACCATTTTCATCGAATCTTGTAACGATGAGTTGATACTTCGTGTTTTGCTCTCTCAACACTGTGCCAACCGATATCATCCCATCGGAGACAGATATCGTCTTATAGAATCTAGTTTCAAGTGCTTGATCATAGACTATATCGCCTTCATTTATATTTATCGAAGAAGCACTAGAGTCATTGGAATTCTTTAATCCACTCTTTGATCCAGTAACAAAGGCAACCAAATTACCAACAATCCCAGAAGAACTTTCAGAATCCTTCTGTGGATTGAAAAACGAAAATGCAATAGTTACCATTGCCACAAGCAAAACTATTGGCAAAATTATCTTTAAAATCATGCCACTCTTTTTTTCTCTCTTTCTTCTCTTGGACACTTTTTCTTCGTCTATCTTCAAATTATAACCCCTTTCATCTTAGCTATTTCCTTTAACAATTCTCTTTCTCTCGAAGAAACCTTTCTTGGTATGTCAACAATTACCTTCGCAACGAAATTCCCTCTTCTTCCATTACGTACATTTGGATATCCTTTCCCTCTAACAACAACCGTTTCATTTGGTTGTATACCGGCAGGAATTTCGATCTCGACTTCCTCGTTATTAGGCAACGTTACAGTTACCTCTCCCCCGAGGATTGCCGTTACATAATCGATATGTACATTAGCTATTATATCATCACCTTCACGTTCATAGTCACTTACCTTTCTTATATTTACATGAATGTAAAGATCTCCATACTCACCACCACTTACACCTGCGTTACCCCTTTTTGGAACTCTCAATATTGTGCCATTCTCAATACCGGCAGGTATATTTATATTAGTGGAAGTTCGTTTCCTAATTCGTCCTAAACCTCTACACGTGTGGCATACCTCACCTGGAATTGTTCCGCTTCCACCACATGCATCGCAGGTGTATTGGTTTACAAAAACACCAAAAGGAGTACGGCGTTCCTCTCTTACAACACCACTCCCATGGCATTTAGAACAAGTGACCCATTTACTACCAGGTTCCACGCCCTCACCGTGGCAATTCTCACATTCTTCGTAGCGTTCATAGTCGATATTCACGTTCTTTCCGGAAAAGACATCGGATTCATCTATCGTGATATTAATATTTAAGTCTTCCCCTCTTCTTGGACTTCTCTGTCCACGTCCACCAGCTGATCTACTTTGAGTGCGTTGACCGCCGAAGAATATGTTAAAAATATCTTCATTCATGAAGTTTCTGACAACATCATCAAATCCAAACCCGTCATATCCATTGCTTTCGTGAGAATATGGTATGTCCTCACCAACATAACCAAATCTATCGTACATTGCCCTTTTTTGTGGGTCTGAAAGCACCTCGTAAGCCTCTTGAATCTCTTTGAACTTCTGCTCTGCGACTTTCTTATCGTTACCTGTATGTCTATCTGGATGCCATTCCTTGATTAGCTTCTTATAAGCAGTCCTTATATCCTCATCGCTTGCGTCTCTTGAAACACCCAATATTTCGTAATAATCTTTCTTTGGCATAATGCTCACCTCTATTTTTCGCGAATGACGTACACACATCGATTTGCCTTACTCAACTCTTACTCAATTTATGAAATATCCTCAGTATGTCTTAGTATAGAACACTTTACGGGACACTTTTTTGTCAGTCCTTTTTTTCTTGGTTTTCTGCACCATCATTTTCAACGTTCTTTTCTTCCTGACGTGGCTTTCTTGGCTTTACAGCTACTTTCACTTTTGTAGGTTTAACAACTTGACCATTGAATGTATAGCCATCCTCCAATATTTCCAAAATCGAGTATTCCTCAACATCATCACGTTCTTCCCTGTCTAGAGCTTCGTGATTAAACGGGTCAAACTTTCCAGATGTATCGATCACTTTTAAACCCTCATTTTCCAGAGTTTTTGTGAATTTGTCGAATATCTTCTTTGTCCCATTGTAAAATTCCTCGAGGTCGTTAGAGGTCTCATAATGTTTGAATGCCCTCTTGAAATCGTCTACAATAGGTATTAGCACTTTCATGATTCTTAGTGCAGTTGAACGTGACACATCTCTCAACTGCCTATCGACATCCATTTTGTAATTCTCAAATGAAGCCTTTATGAGCCTTGCAGCATTCTGTATCTCTTTTAATTGTTCTTCAAGATCCGCTATCTTGTCTTTCAATTGTTTGTTTTCTTCCGATAATTCGATCAATTTAGCGTTTGTATCATCACTATTCAAATTACCTTCGTTGCACACTCGTTCTGCTTCTTGAGTTTCCTCAACACCTTCTATTTTCTTTTCCTGTTCTTCCATGGTAAACACACCTCCGCGACTATAATCATCTATTTTTATTTTGCTCTAAATATTTATATTTCTAGATACTACGGTAAAGTACTCCGTGAGTCTATTCGTCATGAAATCAAAACTATCTATTATGTGGTCATATTTACTGTATTTGTCAAAAATCATGGCAACCCTACCTATCATCGTGGACTCCGAGTAGAAGTTACCTATCATGACAGAAAAATCATCTAAGAATCTTAAACCATGTTCCTTACCAATATAGATATCATTATCCAATTCAAACAAGTCCTTGTAGAATGTCTCACCAGAGATGTAACTCAATATGTTATGCAATTTCTTCAAAGTGATTCTGTCATTCATCAATAGATTTGCAAGTCCATCTGTCAAGTAATCTTCGTAACTTTCAACGGATAACCTTTCCGTGATCTCCAAGAAGCCATTTTCCAAATCAACGAGATTGAAATCTTTGAAACTATTTGTCTTCATTATGATCTCTTTAAGCCTTGTTTTAAATTCATTAAGCGTTAAGCCTTTCATCATCTTGTTGAGCATATCTTCTATGTTCTCTACATTTGAGATCTCTCTATGCTGCATCGGTATCGAAGAGCTTAATCCCAGCGTTGTTACGATGTTTGCAATCGAAAAATTCTTACTCACTGGAGTTACAACGATCCTGTTGATTCTTAAATTCAACGGACTGGGCTTCTCTATGATTACCATACCCTTTGTAGAAGAACTCAGCAATTTGGCTGCACCAGCGAGCACCTTTTCCATGTCACCTATTGGAAATACGGCCGCATTATCCACATAACTACTCTTCGATTTTATCTCTTCTCTTATCTTCAAAAGCTCATTCACATAGAACCGTAAACCTTTATCCGTGGGAACTCTACCTGCCGATGTATGAGGTTGGTATATGTAACCAAATTTCATCAGCCTATTCATATCGTTCCTAACCGTCGCACTAGAACGATCCAAAGTAGCATTTTCCAGCACCTTTTTTGAACTTACTGGAGTCTTAGTATTTATGTACTCTTGTACTATACAATATAGTACCTTCTTTTGACGATCGGTGATATCCATAAGATCACCTCACAAACATAAATTTGTCTACTGCTTTTGATTTCCACATTTTTGCTATTATCACTGTTGTTAGCAAATCGACTACCATTCTGCTAAAATTATACCATTTTCTGTTCGATTGTCAACTGAGCACAAGATGATGAGCAGGGTTGTATATTTACAAAGATGCGGTAAAATTATTCTGTATTGTACGATATGCTAACTAATTGCCAGTTAAAGTGGAGGTGCAGGACTTTGAACTTGAAAGTGATATTCTCTGGCATCGCGATGTCTACCATATTTGGCCTTTCGTTTCTATTCACTAAGAACGCACTCGACTATGTTCCTGTATACACTTTTCTTTCTTACAGGTTTGGAATGGCAACTCTTGTGATGTTGCTTCTAGCCATCTCTGGAGTGATAAAACTCTCCAAAAAACCGTACTGGAAGTTGTGGAAAGTGGTACTCTTTGAACCGATATTGTATTTCATATTTGAAACGAATGGCCTGAAATATACCACATCATCTGAAGCTGGTATGCTCATTGCTATGATTCCTATCGTTGTGGTTTTGATAAGCCCAATCTTTCTTAAAGAGCGTATAAAATGGTATCAAATAATCTTTTCTATATTAAGCTTTTTGGGTGTATTTCTCATAGTAGGATACGGTGCAAGATTTTCGGGTACCTTTTTCGGTGAGTTGTTAATTTTAGGTGCTGTCTTCTCATCTGCGTTCTACAACATATTCTCTAGAAAATACTCTTCCGAATTTTCGCCGGTGGAAATTACATTTTTCATGATGACCAGTGCATTTGTGTTCTTCACGATTGTCAGTTTGCTATCCGGCCAATTCACAATAGCGTTCAATTTACCAGTTGTCACAAGTGTTCTTTACTTAGGCATTCTTTCATCAACTGTTGCATTCTTCTTAGCCAATTTCATGTTAAGCAAAGTCTCTCCAACTGTATCATCTCTCTTTGCAAATCTAACGACAGTCATTTCGGTCTTGGCAGGTAGTGTAATTCGGCACGAAAAGATTAGCATAGTTCAAATAATTGGTATGGTGCTCATCTTAATTTCTTTGATTTTGAATTCTTATCTAAAGCAGCACGACATGAATTCAGAAGCTATCAAAAGCTAAACAAATCCCCAGCCAAATCAATGTGCTGGGGATTTTTATCTTTATTAACGTTTTATAGTACTATAGATACACTGAGAATCTTATATTTCCTCTTCATCCAGATTCTCAGGGATATTGATCTCGATCTCTCCTGCTGGTTCTTCTGTGACTACTTCAGCGGCTTCTTCAGAATATGGTATGCCTTCTCTTCCTTCAAGATAAGCATCGGCAATCTTTGCCGTGATCAATGCAATTGCCCTTATTGCGTCATCATTTGAAGGAATGACGTAATCTATTGGATCAGGATCACAATTCGTGTCGACCATTGCTACCAAAGGAATTCCAAGGTAATTCGCTTCTTCAACTGCAATTCTTTCTTTTCTTGGATCGATCAGGAAGATAACATCTGGCAGTGACTTCATAGTCTTAACTCCGCCGAGATTCTTTCTCAATTTTTCCAGTGTCTTTCTCAATTTGCTTTGCTCTTTCTTTGGAAGTTTGTCAAGTTCACCGTTTGCTTCCATCTCTTCGAGTTCGATAAGTCTATCGATTCTACTTTGGATAGTTGTGAAATTCGTCAACAAGCCGCCAAGCCATCTGTTGTTTACATAGAATCCGCCACATCTCTGTGCCTCGTTTTTAACGACCATCTGTGCTTGTTTCTTTGTACCAACAAATAGAATCGTACCACCTCTACTTGCAACATCTCTTACAAAGTCGTAAGCTTCATCGAGAAGCTTCGCAGTTTTCTGCAGATCGACAATGTAGATACCTTTTCTCTCACCGTATATGTACGGTTTCATCTTTGGGTTCCATCTTTGAGTCCTATGTCCAAAATGGACACCTGCTTCAAGAAGCTGTTTCATAGTTACTACTGGCATACCGACACCTCCATGATTTGGTTTTCCCTCCGCTCCTTTGAACCTACCGATCTTGCAATAAATCAATCGATAACCCTACAAGCTATTCGACTTATTGCAAGACACCGTGGTAGTAAAGAGGAAGCGTGTGGATTTTTCTAGATTGCCACAATGGCAAAGAAATTTTATCATAAGAGTTAGATAAGTCAAGATATATTTCCTTTCTATTGAGTTAAAATGGTATAATAATTATCGAGACAAGCAAGTGAATGAGTAGCGATGATTAGCGATAGCCGAAAGGGGGATTGTGAAATGAACGATAGAGCAAAAAACATGCTCAATGTATTGCTTTTTCCTTTGATGATAACGTTAGTTCTAACGCCCACAACAGGATTTGGCTTAAAGGTAGGATATTACGACGACTATCCGCTTTGCTATTCTGAAAATGGTCAGCCGAAGGGAATATTCATAGAGATATTGAAGGAAACTTTCGGCAATAATTTCAATAATCTGCAGTTTGTTTATGGCGAGTTCAGTAGTTTGCTTAAGATGTTATCCGATGGTGAATTGGACATAGTAACGACCGTTGCAGATACGAAAGAAAGAGATGCCATCTACTCTTTCAATAAGGAATCTGTAATTATGAATTGGGGAGTGCTTGTATCTAACGTCGGCATAAATAGCTTGGAAGATTTAAACCGCCAGAGAATTGCCGTAAACAAGGGAGATACTTATTACAAGGCCTTTAAGGATATGCTTAATAGCTTTGAGATAGTTGTATTTTTCGATGAATTTGACACATACTTCGATGTGTTAGATGCGGTTGATAGTGGAAGATATGCAGCTGGCGTAGTTAGTAGGTTGTCATATTTGGCCAACAGTGAAAATTTCTCTCGTGTTAAACAGACACCATTCGTATTCTCACCTGTTCCACTCAAATTTGCTACTCAAAAGGGCAAAAATTTGGATGTACTGGACGATATAGATAACACAATTGCAAAGATGAAAGGTTCCGGTAAACTAACTCAACTTTTCAACTCGTACTTTTCAATTGATGGAAGGACGGACTTTAATATTTTGAACTTCTTCACCGGACTGATAATCGGCATATTTGCTGCACTTTTGGTCAGTGTTCTCATTTTTAAGAAGGTTATGAGCAAGAATATATCGTACTACAAAGAGGCTGTTAAGGTACTAAATCAAGAAGCTCAAGTACCATACACCGATGAGCGTGATGAACATAGTAAACATGCTGAGTCATCCAAAAATGATACGAATAACGGTAGCAATATCGTATATGACTCAGCCTTAGGAAGCATGATGCTCCAGAAATACATGGAACTTGCAAGAAGAGAAGGAATTGCGCTTTCGATAATTACGTTGGAGATTTTAAGTAAACATGATATAGAAAGTGATAAACTTGAAGGCATACTATCAAGTTTTATTAAACCGGGAGACTTTGTATTCAAATTGAGCAATGGCACATACATTTTCGTCTTTTATTCATACGGTACCATTCTATTGGAGGTCTTTAGAAATAGAATACATGAAATGGCAAGGAGGAATGGTCTGGAAATTGAGTTCGTATTAGGGCACAGCCAGTTTAATCCGAATGTGCACTTGGATCAGAATCAATTGATTTACGAAAGTTTTGTGGAATTAGAAAAAGAAAGGCATTCCTATAAACAAAAATAGCGTGCAAATAGCGCACGCCTGTATACTCAATGGTTATCCATTCATCCATCTAAACTTATTAACCTTTCTTACGACCATCTTTCTTATTGTTTTTTGAAGGGTTTTGCACGGGATTTCCTTTATCGATTTCTTCCCACAATTTTCGGATTTCTTCGTTATATTCTTCAAAGATTTCCAATAAGTGCCTTGAAAAGTGCTCTGGATATGTTCTCCCATCGCCGTTTAGTATTATA
>DPXZ01000102.1:21275-30870 GCA_003526765.1 Fervidobacterium sp. | reverse complement strand
TCTACTTTTGAAGTTGAAGAAGTGGTAAAATCGTTCGGTGCCCAAGTAATTGGATATGCGTCCATTATAAACAGGAGTGGTAAAGAAACGCCTTTTGAAAAGCCGTACAGCTATCTTCTCAAGCTTGATTTCCCTACTTACACATCGGATAACTGCCCAATGTGTGAGGCAAGAATACCTGCTATAAAACCGGGCTCGAGAAAGAAGTAAGCGAATGAATACACATATTGTCACTTAGTAATAATTGAGATAAACTTTAACTTTATTAATTATATCACTTTTGCTTATAGGATTGCAAATATTTTTCTCGCAATTTTGTGGCATGTTCATGGGGGATTGTAGATAAGTTACCAAGTTTCAATGATTCGATGTAAATTTGTGCGGTTTTTTCTGCTACTTGAGTAGCAACAAATGCTTCCTGCAAATTTTCTCCAACAGTTACAAGTCCATGGTTTTTCAGGAAGACGCAGTGGTTGTTTGAAAGTGCCGCTACTGCATTTTGTGCAAGTTCCACGGTTCCAGGCAATGCATATTCACTTACATGCAAAGTCTCACCGAGTATCATCACTGCATCTTCGACGATCGGTGGGATAGATGAAAGTGTGATAGAGACAATTGTGGAATAGATTGGGTGAGTATGAAGAATTGCTTTAACGTCATTTCTTGATTCGTATATCTTGATGTGCATAGCCGATTCTGACGAAGGTTTATTCTTCGCATATACGACGTTGCCATTTTTCCTTAACACACATATATCCTCTAAACTCAGTTTATCGTAGGGTTGTCCAGATGGAGTTATGTATATGTACTCACCATGGAGTACACTTATATTTCCCCACGTTCCTTTGGTAAATCCCTCTTTTGAAATCAGTTGCGCATAAGTTATTATTTCTTCAGCTACTGAGAGATTCACATCATCGAACAAGTTATCGCTGCCCATACAACTGCCCCCACTTTTGATCTTTTTACAATGCATCCTAAGATTACTCTATTCTGTGAACACCATCGCTTGTCTCAACGTCTATAACCTTCGGTTCTATGCCATATTTTATAACATACTTCTTTGAAATTTCGTCCATTACTCTTTCAAAACCAGTATCGGCCAATACTATTACACTTCCACCGAAACCAGCACCTACGATCCTTGCACCGTAGATGTTTGAACTCTTTTCAAACTCACCGATGAGGAAATCAATCTCAGGACAAGATACTTCATAGTTGTCTCTCAAACTATAGTGGGATTCGTAAAGATACTTTCCAACAAGCCTAAGATTATCTGCCTCCAATGCTGAAAGTGTCTTGAGTACTCTCTCATTTTCCGTGAGTACATGTAATGCTCGTCTCTTAAGTACATCGTCAGAAATCTTCTCAATATCTTCAACTGAAACGCTTCTGAAAGAGATCTTACCCATGATTTTTAGAGCATCTTCACATTCTTTCCTGCGTTTATTATATTCAGAACTTCCGAGTTCGTGTTTAACGCCAGAATTAACAAGGTAAAGTCGTGCACCATCAAGATTTAACGGTACGTATTTATATTCCTTGGTCATTGTATCTATGAAAAGGGCGTTATTTTCTCTTGAGAGTGCAACTGCGTATTGATCCATTATTCCACATCTTACACCCACAAACTCAACCTCACAACTGTGTGCAATATTTGCAAGTTCTTCCATGGAAATATCGTAATCCATCATCTGACAGATAGCGTATCCAACGCCGACCTCCAATGCAGCAGAACTCGATAATCCCGCTCCCATAGGCAAGTCGGAATTTATCCTCATGTTGAATGGCTTTACGTTGTAACCCCTCTCTTGAAGTTTCACAATCATGCCGATTACGTAATCTGCCCACGAATTGGTGCGATTAAGATTATCGAAGGCCACACCTTTTTTCGTTTGCTCTGAAAATATTTTGAAAGCCTTGGAAGGTTCAATTTCTATCTTTACGTACCGCTTAATTGCAAATGGTAGGACGTAACCATCGTTGTAGTCTGTGTGCTCGCCTATTAGGTTTGCCCTACCCGGTGAATACACAACAATCTTCCCGTTTGTATCGCTCATATGATAACCTCCACACTTCTAAGTTCTGCTGCAGCTTCTTCTGGAAGCTTTGGGTTGATGAACGCCCAAGTACCCGTCTCGACGCTGGCCATCCACTTGATCTTGTTTTTGTCTCGCTTAACTGGATTGAATTCTATATGGAAATGGAATGCATGTTCGTATCTTACATCGTTCACTGGTGATTGAAATAGCATCATCATGTATGGAAACGACTGTTGAAATAGTAAGTCGTATTTCATTGTAACAACTTTTAACACTTTTGACAATAGGTTTCTTTCAGAATTGTTCAGTTCAACCAAGCTGCTTACATGTCTTTTTGGATAAACGTGTACTTCATATGGCCATCTTGCATAGAATGGAACTAGTGCTACAAAACTCTCGTTTTCGTACACGAGCCTTTCTCGAATGCTTACTTCATTTTCGACAACATCACAGATGGCACAACGTCCATGTTCATCGTAGTACTTTGCTAACGATTGTACTTTTGCTTCGATTCGCTTTGGCAGGAATGGGAATGCATACAATTGACCATGAGGATGCGAGAGTGTTGCACCCACTTCGGCCCCTCTATTTTCAAATATGAATACGTACTTTATCGTTGGTTGCAACGATAACTCTAAATATCTATCTGTCCACATCTTTATTAGCTTCTCTATTTGATGTATCGGCATCAAACTCATCGCACTGTTGTGATCAACCGTGTAAACTACGACCTCGCACTTACCGTTAGATCTTGCCTTTTTGTATAACGAATTTTCTGACTCAACATTTGGTGCGTCGACTTTCATAGAAGGGAATCTATTATCAAAAGAAGCTAAGTCGTACGGTCTTGAGAATTCATCTCCACCGACACATAACGGGCAAGTAGTTGTAGGATTCGTAGGTCTTTGCTGGGTAAATGCAGAAATCATGACCCATTCGTCTGTAAGAACATTGTACCTTCTTTCCATCATCTTAACTCACTCCTCTAATTCAGTCAATTTCAATCAATCGTTTTCGTTGTAGTAATTGAACCTTCTGCCATCGTCCTGTATCTCTATCGTCTTTTTCAATTTGATATCTCCGGAATCCTTCGAATATGTAAAAACACATTTTTCCAAATCTGTTATTGACAGCAGATCACATCCATGAACGCCACAACTTGTGATGTTGTATTGTCCAGACATGATTCCACTTAGAAGTACCTTTCTTTTCCCATATTTTCTGTATTCTGAGACAACATTCCATAGTCCATCATCGATTTCGTAGGAGAGATTATCACTTTGGATGATCATGTTGTCTAATAGCAATGAGACCAATGTGTACAACTCTCTTTGCACATCAGAAAGTTGCGTATCAACTTTTCTAAGCATCAAACAATCTGGGTCGTTCCACCACCATATACCGTTGATGTACCACCTTGTTAAAGCATTCCTGAGTGCGTAATACGCGTTTGGATGACCAATGTCAGGTCCATTAGCATCCCAATAAGGTGCAGTATCTGGTCCAATGCGCATTCCATCAACGTAGCCAACGGAGGGAAGCAGAGGTGCACCACAGCCCAAGACAAAAGAGTCGCCAACCGCTTGTCTGATCGTATTCAGCCCTTGAGTATACGCTTGAACGGGAGTAACGTTTTCAAATCGTTTACCTTGTATTGCCGCGGCGAATAGAAAATCTATTTTGAAATACTCAAAGCCACAATCTTTCAGATGTTCAAAAAGACTTGTCAACCAATCCACAGCTCGTGGCACAGTTGTATCTAAAGCGTATATCTTCTTATTCCAATTTTCGTAAGCCACCTTCGGATTACCGTTCCCATCTTTTACGAGCCAATCTGGATGTTCCATAAATAATGTAGAAGTTTCAGAAACACTGAACGGTGCAAGCCATATACCTGGTATGTAGCCGTACTCCTTTATCTTAGCAGCAACTTTTTCAAGGGATGGGAATTTATTGTTTGGTGTCCAATCACCTATATCAACTTCCCAAGCATCATCGATCTGAAAAACGTCGTATCCCTTTCCGCGAGCGTTTTCTAAATCAGCGCACATCTTCTCATAATCAAAATCAACAAAATATTGATACCAACTAGACCAACCAATCAATCTTTTATCTGATATATTGACTACATTCTCTTTAGCCACTAAGTCTGCATAGTATGGAAGCGTGACCTCCGGCTTATCTAATAAAATAACAATCGTTTCTGTCTCATTCCACTCGTTAAAGTTCATTCCGAAATACTTGAGTTTGACTGAAACTTCGTCTCCATCTATTTGGAAATATGGATGTGCAACTTTGCTAGATAGGCAACCAACAAAGAAACGGTCAGATGCTACGTAATAATCACTTAAAAGATTATCGAAGTACGATTCTGGCATGATCGATGCACTGAAACCAAATTTCTGGATAAGCTCTTTCGGAAAGTTAAGCTGAAAATCCTTTTGAATGACCTTCGATGGCCCCCAAGATTGCCAATTGTTCACCAACAACTTATCTGGTCTCTTAAACTTGAATACTTCAACCTCATCAACGTACCCTTTAAGGTAGCCTTTAATCTTGAAACCAAGGTGCAGTTTCTCTATTTCGACAATCAATTCAAAGCCATCTTCTTTTCTGTATCCTGCAATCTTTTTCATGTCGATATCACTGAAATTCTCAAGGTCTATGATTTGCGAAATGTTCATGTCATTGCGAGCACTATCAACTTCTTCTCATTCGAAATTTGAGAAGGACGTGCTCTCCCCTCCTTCCAATTTTAGTCAAGATTCAAGCAGATTTTCTTTCAATGAGTTTAACATCAAGTACGATTTCCTTTGCTGTCATCTTTGCTTTGGATTTTACACTTTCCAATAGTAGTTCAAACGCAGTCTGGCCCTCTAATATTTTGTCGATGGCAACCGTTGTCAGTGATGGTGAGATATACTTTGCATAACTTATATCATCATATCCAACTACTGAAACATCTTCTGGAATTCTCTTACCAAACTCTTTCAACGCTTCGATGGCACCGATGGCAAAGATATCATTGAAACAGAACATCCCATCAAATCTTAAACCAGAAAGAAGAAGTTCCTTTGTTTTGTTGTATGCACTCTCAACCCCTTCAGGAATTTCGTACACGAGTTCGTCAAGGTACTTAATGCCATTATCTCTCAAAGCGTTTACATATCCTTCAAATCTCATTTGAGCAACAGATTTGTACGATAAACCATTTAAGAGTACTATGCGCTTTCTGCCCTTTTTTATGAGGTAATCTGTAGCCAAAAATCCACCTGTTACATCATCTGTGTGCACTTCTGGCAACTTCAACTCCTTGAAATGAACACCAAGAATAATCGTTGGAATGTTTAGATTTGCAAGAGATTCTATATCTTCAAATCTTTCTTGTGTTGGAGTAATTATGAGCCCGTCAACCCTCCGGCTGATCATCGTCTTAATTGCATCCTCTTCGATATCGTAATCTTTTTCCGTGTTCATCAGTATGACATTGAAATTATGCTCTCTTGCTTTCATCTCTATGCCTTTGAATACCTCTGAAAAAAACGGATTTGAACTATCCTCAAAGATGACTCCAATAACTCTTGTGAGTCCGTATCTAAGAGAAAGCGCGGTTGCATCTCTCACATACCCTAACTCTCTTGCAACTTTAAGTACTTTCTCTTTAGTCTCTTCATTTACATCCGGTTTGTCATTAAGTGCCCTGGAAACAGTATTTATCGAAACACCCGCAGCGTTTGCAACATCTCTAATCGTGACAAATTTCTTCAACGTTCTCTACCTCCAATCGATCTGAAACCATCCTCCATTTGAATCTATTTTATCACTTTTCTCAACTCAAATGGCTCTAATTTCAGTTTCTGCGAATTGAGGTAGATTACGTTTGGTGAGTTTCTTAAATTTAGGATATACATATTGTCACTATCTTCTGCAAACTGAACATCGCTTCCGACTATTCTCAAAGGCAATTTATCATGCAGAATTTCAATCCAAGTATTTTCATCGAGAACTGATGTTACGTAAAATCGCTCCTTTCCACTCGATGTGTTTAATGTCAAAGCTGGTGTTCCATCGACGAAGGCACTGACCACCTTCGCACCGTTTAATTCTACCTCGTCTTGCCAGTACCTTGCACGATGTGGCACATTGTTTAGCAACATTTCCTTGTCATCTATGGCACCAAAATCGACAACTTCTATGCCAAATTCTTCTGTCAAACCTTCGGGCGCATTCTCAACGATCCAATTCTTTTCATCCTTAAGGCCACTCATGCAAGTCATGTAGACAGGTCCTTTAAAATCTTTGATTTTATTGACAAAGGTTTTTTCAATTTTGAATGCATACGGTACTATCAATACATCATACTCTTCAAGGTCGTCATCTGAAAAGACAAAGTCAACGTTGGAACCGATTCTTCTCACTGCCTTGTAGATTTCAACAACACTATCCCAATATCTGAAATCTCTGTTTATGTGGTTTATTCTGTGAATCCATTCATTTTCATAGTCAAAATATATTGCCACTCGCCTAATGGGATTTACTACCCCACACGTTTCCTCTCTTGCCTTTGAAAATTCCACCAGTCTTTTGGTCGGTCTTGAAGCGTAATCAAGCAGACCACCGTGATACTGCTCAGCACCGAATCTTATTTGATCAAATCGAAAAACCATTACACCAAGAGCACCGTCGACGTACGCCTGCTTAGTCCACATCCCAAGATACTCGCCTGGATAATTCTCATTCCTCTGTCTCCAATTAACGCGTCCGGGCTGCTGTTCCATCACCAAAAATGGGGATTTCTTTAGTGACCTCATCATTACATGATTTGCAGATTGACGCAACGGGTCATAATCATCGGTAGCAACGTAGTTATCCCAAGAAACGATGTCAATATATCTCGCCATCTTTTTATAATCAAGATCCATGAAGTCTACCATGAAATTGTGTGTAATTGGTTTGTCGGAATACTTTCGGATGATTTCTATCTGTGCATTCATGAAATCAATAGTGCTATCTGACATGAATCTGTGGATATCGAGCATTTGATGAGGGTTTTCAAACGTTGGTGTGTTCAATGGAAAAACTATCTCATCCCAATCATCGTAAGTCTGACTCCAAAAGATAGTGCCCCATGCAGCATTCAAGTTTTCCAGAGTACCATATCTTTTTTTCAACCATTCGATGAATGCCTTTCTATCATTTTCCGTAAACGAAAATTTTGTGCCATGGCAGCCAAATTCGTTATCCACTTGCCACATATCTGCAGCATCTGCATAATGCTGTACATATTCTCCAACCAATCGCATTGCATACTGCCTAAATATCGGAGAATTCGGCGTATAGTGACGTCTACTGCCAGGTTCTCTGACCCTACCCGAACGATCCATTGGCAAAATTTCAGGATACTTCTTGACAAGCCATGCAGGTGGTGTTGCGGTAGGCGTGCCAAAAATGATCTTAATGCCATTATCACGTAATTTATCAACCGCCCTATCGAGGATTGTAAAATCGAAAACGCCATCGATGGGCTCAATCAAAGCCCAATCGAATTCCCCGATTCTCACCCATTCAATACCATACTCCTTCATTATCTTGATATGCTCATCCCACATACTTTGACTCCAATGCTCTGGATAATAATCTGCACCATATACATGCATACTAAAGCTCCCTTCTGTGTTTGTATTACCGTTGACATTGTGATTGGTAACGTTACCGGTACTGTTACTATTTAATCAGAAAATCGGAATACCTCAAAACACGGAAATCTGTCTATTTTTGCTCTTTTAATCGTGTGTCGGCAATGATTTGAATATATCACCGTATTTTAACGTTTTTTTCACTTGCATAACCCAAATGATGTGGTAATATTAGTTCGTATGGCTAAATATATGAACCCTTATAGGGCACTTAAAAATAAAGGATATCGGAATTTCTGGACGGTACAAAGTATATCGCTTATAGGCTCGTGGGTTGATACCACTCTGAGAGGGTGGGTAGCTGTTAATTTGTTTTCAGAGGACAAAGCCGCTGGTTTTATTGGGCTGATCGCCTTTCTAAAAGGGTTCCCATCTGTTTTCTTCTCACCAATTGCCGGTGTATTTATAGATTGGTTTGGTGCAAAATCCATTCTCTTCATGACTCAACTTGTGGATGCCATAAATGCGTTTATAATGGCCTTCTTGGTTTGGAAAGGCATACTTTCTCCAATTCAGCTCATGATTTTAAGCCTTTTGATGGGGGTAACATCGGGATTTTATCTTCCTTCGAGGAATAATTTCATTGCCGGTATTGTCAATAGAGATTTATTACCAAATGCCTTGGCACTCCATGCAATGATTTTCAACGTTGCAAGGATGGTCGGGCCTACATTGGCAGGTTTCATTGTAGAATCATATGGTTTAGAATTTGGATTTTTGGTCAATGTGATTTCCTTTGTTCCATTGTTGATAGTTCTGCCATTCATAAAGGAAGATTTTCAAAAAAGTGCAGAAAGGAAGTCTTTTGGCGATTTCTTTTCTGACCTGAAGGAAGGTTTTTATTACACTTTCAACAATGCAACGTTGCGCAATACGTTGTTGTCTCTTTCCATCTATTCGGTCTTTGGAATGCCTTTTGGCCAACTCATGCAGGCTTTCGTAAAGAATGTTATGCATTCAGACATAACCGGATACAGCTTTATCATGGGTGCGATGGGGGTTGGTGCATTCATAGGTGCGAATTTGGTCAGCATGCTGCCACCAGAAAGATTGATAACTCTCCATGAAGAGTATCTACTGCTAATAAACGGCATAAGTATCACCCTTGCGTCTATCTTTCCCAACTTTACGCTTGTTGCCTCTTTAATAATTGGTGCAGCTCAATCATCGTTTTTCAATATAACCAACAGTAGAACACAACTTACATCTCCGAACAACATGCGCGGTAGAACGATGGCAGTTTATTCGTTTGTCAACAACGGTGGTTCTCCGATTGGTAGCTTTGCCTTAGGTCTGCTCTCAAATGCCATCGGCACACGTGTTTCGTATCTGCTTTCTGGTTTGATAATAGTTGCTTTCTGCACTTGGAAAATGATGCCAGCAATCCAAAACATAGTGAGCAAACAAAGCAAGAGTTAATAAACCGCATAGACATTATTTTTCTTGTGTCAACTCTTCGTTTACTTCCATATCCGACTACCTAAAGAAAATAGTTGTCCTTTTCTCTTCCATTCCTTCTGAAGCTTAATCAACTATAGCTTGAGTATTATTTGTATAAACTACTATGTATGGTATAATACAGAACGTGGTAGAGGGGATATTCTACAAGAATTACGTCTAACTGGTCTTATATTGTCTTTGCCAATTTAGTCAATTTTTTGAATTTCAAGGAGGGAAGTTTATGAAACAGTTTAGTGCTTTGAGTGCTTTGGTAAATCATTGGTCACATGTGGACCCGTCTATGAATGCTTACAAGATACTTACGGAACGTTATTTTCTCAAAACACCTGAAGGAGAATTTCTCGAAAAGGAATGGTCTGACGTATGTAGAAGAGTTGCTCGAGTCGTTGCAACTGC
>DPXZ01000102.1:0-21091 GCA_003526765.1 Fervidobacterium sp. | reverse complement strand
CTGGGAGGACACTTTCTACAATTTTATGCTCTCTAGAATCTTCATCCCAAATAGTCCAACGCTCTTCAATGCAGGTATGGGGGTTAGGCACGAATTACTCTGGAAGCCTATCGATGAGATGAATCTTGAAGATTATTGGGAGATATACAATTCCAGAAATCACCTCCACATGTTATCAGCTTGTTTTGTTGTTCCTATTGAAGACAGCATAGAGAGCATTTTTAATTCTGTGAAAGAGTATGCACTGATAACAAAGGCCGGCGGCGGAATAGGTAGCAACTTTTCAAGGCTTAGACCAAAGGGGAGCTTTGTCGCTGGGACTCATGGCCAAGCAAGTGGTCCTGTTTCTTTTATGCATGTCTTTAATTCAGCAGTAGGTGTTGTTGAACAAGGTTATAGAAGGCGTGGAGCGTTAATGGGAATATTGAACATAGACCATCCGGATATTGAAGAATTCATCACCGCAAAGGAAGGCAACGATGGTGAAAAGGTCTTGAAATTCTTCAACATATCTGTTGGAATTCCAATGGATAGGCAAGAATTGTTGAAGCTCTACATGGAAGATGGTGAGATAGAGCTTCATCATCCAAAGTATGTTGGAGAGAGACGTATAAAGGTGAGAGAGATAATCAATAGAATGGCAAGGAATGCTTGGAAGACCGGAGACCCGGGACTTGCTTTCCTTGGTGAGATGAACAAGTACTATGCAATGTACCCTGAGATGAAGATTGAAAGTACCAACCCATGTGGCGAGATTGGGCTTGCACCATACGAGGCATGTAACTTGGGTTCTATAGATGTTGCAAAGTTTTACATGAATGGTGAATTCAATTGGGAAGCATTTGCTCAAGCTACTAGGTTGGCGGTGAGATTCTTAGATAACATCATAGATGTCAATGTATTCCCACTCGATAAAATAACCGAAGCGGTTAGGAATAGCAGGAGAATTGGTTTGGGTATCATGGGTTTCGCGGACTTGCTTTATCAACTTGATATCCAGTATGACTCTCTAGAAGGGCGTCAGTTTGCAGCAGATATGACTGCATTCATGGCGCTGCATGGTCACGATGAGTCAAATAAGCTTGCACATGAGAAGGGTAGTTTCCCACTATTTGAGAAGAGCAGGTATGCAAGGGAGGAAGATTTCGCCCCATTTGCAATGGGTATGAGTAGATTTGATGAAGAATTGAAGCAAGTTATGAAGGAATCTAAGAATGGTAAGAGAAATGTCGCGGTTCTAACGATTGCACCAACAGGCTCTATTTCAAATATAGCTGATACGAGTAGCGGACTTGAGCCAAATTTCTTGATTGCTTACGTTAGATATATGAACAAACATGACGGGACAAAAGAAGCACTCTTTTACATAAATAAAATCCTTGAATCAAAACTTGAACCAACAGTGCTCGAGAAGATAAAAGATAAGCTTGTTGAGATTGGTAGTGTGAAGAATTTTGAAGAGATACCCGAAAATGTAAGAAAAGTATTTGTGACCGCCATGGATATCTCACCTATGGATCATTTATTGATGCAAGATGCATTCCAAAGATATGTAGACAACAACATATCAAAAACAATAAACATGTCCAATTCTGCAACGGAAGAAGACGTACTGAACATATATCTCGAAGCTATGAAGCTCAACATCAGGGGACTTACAATTTACAGAGATGGCTCATTGCAAACTCAAGTCTTAACATCTACAAAAACGCTGAAAACGAAAGATGCACCGAAGGTACAGTTTTTTGTACTCGATGAGAAACACAAGTTGAGACCAAAACCTAGAAAAGATACACTGCGTAGTGTAACTAGAAAATTAAAAACTGAGACTGGTACAACATACATTACCGTGAGTTTTGACGACAACGGCGAGGCGGTTGAAATCTTCTTGTCAAATGGAACAGAACTGGCAGAGGCTATCGGAAGGTTATCTTCTATAGCACTTAGAGCTGGCGTTTCGGCAGATGAGATTTTGGAGCAACTGAGGAAGGTAAAGGGCACTTATACACCAACTTTAGCTAAAGAGATTAAAAGCGCAGTAGATGATTTTGTAGAACTTTGGGGCGAAACTACGTCTGAAAATTACGACACATTCGTAATAGATGGAACGGTGAAAAGTGCAGAAGAGATAGAGAAATTTGTTACAGCCAATGGATTACAATGGAGCGAAGGATTCTACGTAGATAGTGATGGTAACACCTACTGCCCATCATGCCTATCGAAGAACAGTATACTAAAACAAGAAGGGTGCACGAGTTGTAAGAAATGCGGATGGAGTAAGTGCAGCTGATACGATGAAAATCCTCTAAGAGTAAGAAGAAAAGGAGTACTTATCACACAAGATGTGAAGTACTCCTTTTTTTCAAAACTCTTGCCAGATAGATGATAAATAAAGTAATTAGTCATTTGATGTATCAAGTAAATCAAGGGACGATTTTTTCACAACGTTGTAAGCAATTGTTTCGAAAGAAAGTGTAATGTCAACATCCTCAACAGGCACATTGGTGCGCAATCTCACCGGTGCAAAATTTACGATTCCCTTTATACCTGATTTCTCAAGTAACTCCGCAACATGTTGAGCTGCAAATTCTGGTACCGCTATAACACCTATCTCTATCTTTAGTTCGTTAACTGTCCTTTCAAGATCACTTATATCGTAGACTGTTATACCTGAAACCTTCTTTCCAATCTTCTGTTGGTTGTTGTCAAACAGTGCTACTACACGGAATTTATGCTTGCTTAATCCCGGATAACTAGTCAATGCACTCCCAAGATTTCCTGCACCGACTATCGCAACGTTCCATTCTTTATTCACACCTATGATGTGTGCAATCTCATTGAGAAGTTTTTTTACATCGTATCCAAGTCCCCTCTTACCGAATTCCCCGAAATATGAAAGGTCCTTCCTAACTTGGCTTGGCTTTATATTCAATTTTTCAGCTATGTCCTGTGATGACACAAAATCAACGCCGTCTTCCCTGTAATTTGATAGACAACGATAGTAGAGTCCTAATCTCTTCACAGTTGGTCTTGGTATTTTCACGGTACCCCCCCTTTCGTCATTTTCTGTCTGGTATTTGATGTTAGTGATGTTATTCACAATTCTACCATAACTTACATTGTTTTTTCAAGTTCACATTTACATATGAAAAATCGGGACCTTAACAAGGTCCCGATCTCACTTGTGGCGGGGACGACGGGATTTGAACCCGCGGCCACCGGTGTGACAGACCGGCGTGCTAAACCAGGCTGCACCACGTCCCCACTTCTCTAGTCGCATTTCATTGCTGACCGGTGTCTATTGTGCCATAAATTCTTGGATTTGTCAATAGTATTTTTTCCTTTTCATCCCTAATAGTGAGAATTCTACGTGATTAGACTATTGTGCGGAAGAGATCATCAATAGTCTCTCGACGCCTTATTAGTGTAATTTTGCTGCCATTCTCACTTACTAAAACCTCGGCAGGTCTCGGATATGAATTGTAGTTGCTTGACATAGAATACCCATATGCCCCAACGTTTTCAAAAACAACATGACTTCCGACTTTGGGAATTTGAATCTCTCTATCTCTCGCCAATAAATCTCCTGACTCACACAAAGGTCCAACTACATCAGCTTTGGCAATTCCTTCAGTTGGGGTTAGTACTATCATATTGTGATATGCATCATACATTGCAGGCCTTATCAAAGTATTCATACCGGCATCGACAACTACAAAAGTTTTATGCGAGGTTCTTTTTACGTATTGAACAGTTGCTACAAGTAATCCTGCAGGTGCTATTAGATATCTACCAAGTTCAAATAGAACCAATTCAAAACCCTCTAAGTGGGGGATGATCTTCCTCTTGTATTCCTCAAGGTTCAATTCCTTATCTTCGTATTTTATTCCCCATCCTCCGCCAATATTTATTTTCGAAAATCCGTATCTACGAGATAGGTTAGCTACCGAAGACAAGGCCTCATCAAATGGTTCAACGTCGACTATTTGGGAACCTATGTGGACATGAAAACCAGAGATTTTCGGACCGTTTTTGTCGTTGAGTATCTTATCTATCTCCTCCACTGGTATACCAAATTTGTTTTTCTTAAGACCTGTTGATATGTGATGATGCGTCATTGGGTCAACATCTGGGTTAACTCGCAAGAAAAATGTTGCGTCAGTTTCATATTCTTTCCATCTTTCATATTCTTCGACGGAATCTATGTTTACGTATCCAACACAGTTACTTAGAACCTCTATTTCATGTCTCGACTTTCCATTTCCATTCCACACTATCTTTTGATCATCGACACCCGCCTTTTTCGAGACATAATATTCGCCAATTGAGACAATATCAGTCCCAAATCCATTTCGAGAGAAGTGCTCCACGATGTGCGGATTGTTGTTGGACTTGCAGGCAAAGGTCGGTAGGATATTGATACCTTCGAAGATGGATTTAACCTTTTCTATCCTTTCATTTATTTCGTCAGCAAAATAGACATATACAGGTGTACCATAAGTTTGCGCAATTTCTTGTATAATCTGCTTTCTGTCGTTGTTGAGAATTAGACTAGACATCGAATACGTTCCCCCTTTCAACAATCTTACCAGAAGATACTTTGAAGATTTCACCATTTTGCATGGGTCTATACTCGCTTGAAGGTATCTTCGAATAATCATTTACTGGCCTTTCGGAAAAGACAAAGAAACGCTCGTCGTCACAGCCATAGAAGAGTGTAAAATAGTCTTTTCGATCTTGGCCAGGCGTGTAATAACAACCAACGTACAATTCATCGGTTAAGTCGTCTATCATCAGAAAATTCATTCCAGAAAACTCATTCTCTTCTCCATATTCTCTTACTAACTTTACGATGTGACCAAAGTTGTCAAAAGATGCCACATGTTTAAAAAAGTCGTACGTGTCACTGTCGTACGGATTCTGCCGATTTGCCGTTATAATAGTTCCATTGTGGGCGAAATATTTTCCATCTTTGTAGAATGGATGAAGTTGCAGCCTTGTTTTGTCGAGTCCATCAGATGCCAACCTTGCATGCACAATTCCCATTTCAAACTTTTCGTCATTTAAGTTCGGTGATTTGTTATCATCGTATGCGGGTGAAATAGATTTGTATTCAACCTTCTTGTTCGTATTGAGAAGGACATATCCCCAACCATCACAGTGTGGTCCCTTTTTCCCAAAACGCGCCATCTGCTTTACGTATTCTATAACCCAAGAGATATCCTCAACCTTTTTTAAAGAAAACGCTGCCATTCTACACATTTGTATCATCTCCTATCAAATCATTCAATTTACCATATCATTGTATCCGTGGCACTTTGTCATAGTTTTCATGATATAATATTCAATAGCTGTGGAATACATAGTGTCTCTTCTATCGTTAACATTCCACTTAGAGGACGTGACATTACATGATGGGTTATATAAAATACTACATCAAATCATTCTGTTTTGCAATCTTGATATTTCTGTTGATATTTGGGTTGTTCAAGTATTCCATGACTCCAAACGGATACAAGATACAGTCTTGGACAGTTGTTAGCGATCTGGAAAATGCTATCGGGAGAAACAATCTTGGTTCGGAGTTCTACAAAGTAACTAAAAAACCAGCAACAATAATTATATCATCTAGTGTGGATGCAGGGCACTTACTTTCTCTAAAAGAAGGTTCCACAAAGTATCTTTATATTCCACAAATAGATAACTCTTACTTTGCAGTTTACATCGATGGAAAACAAATAGGTACCTTAGGATTTAAAGACAAAAGGACTGGTCATTTTTGGTATCAGCCGGTTATTTTTGAGCTTCCTGAGAGTTTTAGTAACATTACATTAGAAATCAGTGGTATTTATGAAATTGGGATAGATTTTGGTGCGTACATCATCGATAGTTCTCAGTTGCCCAAATACAACGTTCTCCTTTTCTTGACAAATTCGTTACTCCACATCACCATAGGGTTGGCACTGACAATTTCCATAATTTTATATGCGATTTCAAAAAATCTGATACCAGAAAAAAGAGAGCATACCTATATCTTGGATTAGGCAGTTTTCTTGGCAGCATCTGGATGTTCGATTTAGTTGGATTCCCAAGTTTGGGTTCTCAAACCACCTTCCTTTTATTCAGGAAGATATTTCTTAGTTCTGCGTATTTTGGCTTATCGGCATTCATCACAGGATTTTCAAATATATATTTCGAAAGGAAAACCAACTCGGACAAGATTTTCGCATTGTTAACCTTTATTACGGGGCTTTCTCTTACAATTCCTACGACTTCCTACGTATTCAAGACTTTCACAAACGTTGCTTCTCTGATTCTGTCACTTACCGCCATTTATATCCTTTTGAGGTCATTTAAGATTTACTCAAATATACTGTTTGGTTTCATAACATTCTTTGCAACATGTGTGGTTTACGATGCAGTTGTCGTGATGTTTTCGTTCAATCTGAAACTAATGTCTAATTATGGTATTGCTGCGATTTTTGCGGGGCTTGCTTACTCTGTAGTGTTTGAGTACAAAGAGATGTTTGTGAAAGTTACTTTAACACACATGAAGGGTATTACTGACGAGCTGACAGGTGCATACAACAGAGGAGTACTTCCCGAAATAACAACTAGCAAGAACGATACTTTTGTATACATCGACTTGGACAACTTGAAAGGCATAAACGACATCTACGGACATGACGTTGGAGATGAAGTCCTGAAGTTACTTGTTGAGAACATAAAGAGTCATTTGAGAAGCACTGATTTGATTATTCGAATGGGAGGAGACGAGTTCCTCGTTATCTTGAAGGATTGCACAAAGGATAAGGCAAACGAAATCTTCGAAAGACTTTGCTTGACATTTATGACTAATCATCCACTTCACCCAACCTTTTCATATGGCATATTGACGTTTGAAAAGTCATTTTCTGAAACACTGAAAACTGTCGACATGTTGATGTACAAAATGAAAGAATCAAAGAAAATAGAAAACTTGAACGATACTGAAGAGTGAAAATGCATATGAAAAATAGTAAAAATGTGCTATAATCTGAATTTGTAAGCAATCAGAAGAATTAGAACCCAAAGAAGACGCGAGAGGAGGAATGAGTGCATGAAGAGTTTTGTTATGAACATATGGCTAACGACATGGAAGAAATTGTACGGGGACAAAGTTGTAGACTCTTTGGTCTCCGAGTTTAACATCGAGACAAGTAAGTTGATAATTCCAACGAACGATGTCCCAGATGATTTAGTCGTAAGGGTCAGTAAATCATTGGCACAAAAGGTTGGAAAAACTTACGAAGAACTTTGGGAGGAGACAGGTTATCAAAACATTTGGTCTTTCCACTCTTTCTATCCAAGCTATTTTAGAAAAGAAGGAGTCTTGTCGTTTTTGAGCGCCATGGACATGGTCCACAGGTCCCTTACAAGACGTATAAAAGGTGCAAAACCACCGAGAATCATATACAATTACGTTGATGAAAAGACGGCAGTTGTACGTTATGAATCGAACAGAGATTTTAGAAGTTACTTTTTGGGACTACTCAGAGGTTCAGCCGACTTTTTCAAAGATCCAATGAAGGTTGAAATACTAAACCAAGGTACGACTGGTAGCGGTTCTTTCCTTGAAGTAAGAATCGTTGCAACAAAACCTTATGGGAAAAAGGTCACTCTAAGCCTTTTCAAAACACTTTCCCTTGGATTAGTTAGGAAAATCATGACAACATATACTGTTATCTTTCCCGTTATTGTATTTGTTCTGTCGCTTGTTTTTACAAGCTTCTTAAGTCCTATGTTTAGCTCACTGCTTATTGCTGCGGTTACCTTTGTGGGAATGTTTTTAGGCTTATCAGACTTCAAGAAAGGCCTTAATGCAACGAAAGAAATATCCTCCATCTACAAGACTAAGGATTTCAACAATCTTGTGATAATATCAGGTGAGAAAGACTTTGAGGAAATTTCGGAGGGAAATGCTGAAGCGACAATGTCACTTAGAGAATTTTTGATAGGACTTCAGGGCGATACTGAGGAACTAATGAATTTTTCCAACAAGACCTTGGAATCTGCAAATACAGTGCAAGAGCAGATAGATACAATGAAAGAATTATCAACACAAATTGCAGATACGGCTGTTCAAATTAGCAACGATGCCGAAAGAATTTCTGAAGCGGTCTCTTCAAATGTTGACACAATTTCAAGAACGATAAACGAACAAAATCAGATTATTCAGAATTTGAACAGCGCTGTAGACAAGATCAGAAATGCCGCAAAAAGCGTAGAAAACTCAGCAAATGGTATGAGAGTAATGAGTAATGATTTTGAGGCCATAGCAAAAGAGAGTCAAGAGTTGAGGAGCCAGGCAAGTGCGATACAAGATATTGCAAATACGGTCATGAGTATTGCAGAACAGACAAATCTACTTGCTTTGAATGCTGCAATAGAAGCTGCCCGTAGTGGAGAAGCTGGAAGAGGATTTGCAGTAGTTGCCGATGAGATAAGAAAGCTCGCGGAGGAAAGTAAAGAGTCGGCAAACAAGATATCGCAATTTCTCTCGAGCGTCTCGAATGGTATTGCAGAATTGAGCAAAGGGGTCTTAAAAGGTTACGAAGAGCTAAAGAAACAGTCAGTTGAGCTATCAAGCAGTGCAGATGATAGTAAAGAGTCAAGTGAGATTATATCGCAAATTACAGGGCAGCTCAACACACTCATCGATAATCTGAACAACGAAACGGAGAAACTTGAGAATATAACTACAAGTATACAGAATCTACTTGCAATATCTGAAGAAAGCTCGGCTACTGCTGAGGAAATAAGTGCTTCAATTCAGAGGTTCTTAGATGAGCTTAACACAGTCTTTGGAAACGTGCGTCAGACGATAAATCTGCTAAACGTAATCCAAGAGAATTTCAAAGACGTGAAAATATAATACTTGAAAAGTATTGAAAAAAGTGATATCATATAACTTGATTTAATTAGCTGAAAATTTTTTAGAGAGGTGAGTGGGTTGAAGAAGGGTATTCACCCGGAAATGAAACTTTTAACGGTTAGATGCGCATGTGGCACTGAACACAAGATCTGGACAACAAAGGAACAACTCAAAGTTGATGTCTGTTCGAATTGTCATCCACTTTACAAAGGAAGTGGAGGTGCTGGGCTGATAGTTGACACCGAAGGACGCGTTCAGAAGTTTAAGAAAAAGTACGAAGGAAAGTATTGATAAATTGGTATCGCCCAATCTAATTTCTCAGGAGGGTTCTATTTTATGGAAGTTGGTCAAGTAGTGAAGGGCAAAGTAGTTGAAGTGCTAAAGTTTGGTGCAAATATCGAGTTGGAAAATGGTGAAAAGGGTTTTGTTCACATTTCAAAGATTTCGAATCAATATGTTCAAAAAGTTGATGATTTCCTCAAAGTTGGTCAAGACGTTGAGGCAAAGATAATAGGTAAAGGTAAGGATGGTAAGTGGGAACTTTCCTTGAAAGAGGAAATGAAAGGAAACGACACTGAAGTAAAGAAAGAGGATTTCGAAAAGAAACTTGCGAAGTTCCTTAAAGATAGCCAAAGAACGTATTCGGAATACAAGAGAAGACTGGACAAAAAGCAAGGTATAACCAAGAGACGATAGTTTTATTTTAAAACTTACACAATAAAACTAAGGGGTGTGTGAAACACCCCTTAATTTTTCTTTTTCATGATATCTATACTCTTATGTTATTGATATTTTGTTATGCCTTCTTAGTTAAATAAGTAATTCTGATGAGTATAATAAATGCACAGAGCTCTGAAATGACAGACACGGTCATTAGAGCGACAAGATTGATGGAATAAAGTAAACCGATCAATGCACTACCAGCAAACCAAGCAATGCCGAATATAGCATTGAAAAATCCGTATGCAGTTGCCCTTACCTTTTTGTCTACCAACTTTCCTATTGCAGCTTTAAGTATCGATTCTTGTGCCCCCATACCAATACCCCAAAGTACGGCACCAAGTATTATGGCAGATGTGCTATTTCCGAACGCAAAAATCGAATAGAATGATGCAACAAATGTCGATAAAGATAGAGCCAAGAATCCTTTCTTATCAAATAACCTCCCGAAAATCAATGCAGATACAGCATCAACAATCATAGCAATCATGTACGCAATTGGTATTAGCACAGGAGTTAGTAGTGCATTTTTCTGTGCATGAAAACTTATCAATGCGAAATCTGCAAACCCAAAGGCTATAAGTGCTATTGCGGCAATGTAGAGATAAAATAACCTATCGAACTTTACTGCACCAGTACTTTCCTTCTTTTCATCGAAATGTTCTGGATTTGGTACCAATACACGAGTTATGATTAAAAGGCCGAGCGTAATTATAGCTGGAAATATTAGTAATGCAAATGATTTTCTGTATGCAGTTACATCGCCAACCGATATATTGTTGGCAACGGATATGCTCATGAAAAGTGGTCCTATGGTAGCGCCCAGTTGGTCCAAAAGTTCTTCCAAAGCAAATGTTGTACCATATCCGAGTTGAGCCCCAGCAAACGATGTAAGCGTATCCTTTGCAGGTTTCCTAATAGACTTACCAATGCGCTCCAATATAATTAGCAGTGCTGCAGCTTGCCAGTTATTTGTCAGAGCGAGTGACGGAATCACCAAAAGATTGACCGTATAGCCAATTATAGCAAACAACCAATATCTTTTCGTCTTATCGACTAATCGACCAAAGAAATATCTGAGCGTATAGCCAATTAACTCTCCCAAACCTGCAACTGTACTAACTACAAGTGCTGATGCACCGAGCAAACCCAAATACGGGCCCGTTAAACTCCTGGCACCTTCGTATGTTAAGTCACTGAAAAGACTGATGATTCCCATTATTATGACAAAATAAAATGCCCGCCTTTTCAGATCGGCCATTGTATCACCTCATTTTAGGAATAGTATATATAAGTGCTTGTTCGTATCATCGTCAATGTTCTGTTTTTTCTTTTAGGATGACTTTCATGAGGAATTCTTCGATATTTTTCAATACACTCTTCTTTTGTATGGAATCAACTGTGGATATCATCTCTGTAGCGGCAGATGGTTCTATGTCATTGAGTACGTCTTCTTGCTTACCTTTCTCAAAAACGTTTTCGATTCTTTTCATCAATCCAACGTACTTTGATTTCGCATTGTCAAGCTGACTATCTCTACCTAGAACATTCATTCTCTCTCTTGCTATGAGCTTACTTATCTCGGATTTATTCATAACGAACTCAATGTACTTCTTTATAAGCTTTTTGATACTCCTTGCTATATTGCTTTCTCCTTCTACTTCAGAAAAAATATCATTCTCCAATTCATCTATCACATTTATCCATATTTCTTCAAAGAGGACTTCCTTGCTTGGAAAATAATAGTAAATAAGGGACTTGCGCACGCCTGAGGCCTGCGCAATGTCCTCCATACTAACGCCATCAAATCCCTTTTCTGAGAAAAGCTTTCGTGCTGCATTTATTATCTTTGTTTTTGTTTCGTTCTCTTTTATTTCTTTACTCAAATCAAGCCCCTCCAAAAAGTTTCAACGTTTGGGAAACGTCAGACGTTCAACTTTTTGTCAACTTTCAACGCTTCTTCTTTGTTTGCGTATCTCTTCATCCTTGTTTCGTAGTTGTACAGGCCTCTGTTAACTGGGTATCTTTCAACATATCCGTATTCATACCAAAGTTTATCTGCATATTCTTTCCATTCATCGGCTAGTTTATCTAGTTCTGGAGCCAGTTCTGTAATAGTCTTCTCACAACCTTCATGCTGTGGTATAGCGTTGAAATTCTTAACCATTGCTCTGAACACCTTTGGATTATCTATGATTGGACAAGGCCTGAATAGATTGTTTGAGAAAGGTATTGCCCTCTTGTATGCTTCAAAGAACGGCGACTTAAATATCTCTATTAGGCTCTTTTCTCTTATACTGTCGGTTGCAAATTGTTGGAAAACACATGGCTCAACGTAACCTTTTGCGTTGACATGGAAGTACTTAGCACCCGCAGATAGGCATCCGTGAGTCAAGAACCCGTGATTCCAGAAGTCTGCAACGAATGCAAATCGCCCGCTAAGTCTCATTTCATCAGTTTTGAAGAACCTTTCATACCTTTGTTGCGGAGTGGGGACCAAATCCATCATTGGATCCTGACCAACAGGCATGAATTGGAAGACCCATGCATATATTACCCCATTCTCTTCCAAGAAATTCCAAAATTCGTCTTTCATTAAAATTTCGTGGTTAACACGCGTTGCAGTTATACTTGCACCAAATGGTACACCGTATCTTCTCAGCCTTTCCCACGTATTCAAAACCGACTTAAATACGCCGTGTCCTCTTCTCCAGTCTGTTTCTGCTTCAAAGCCCTCAACCGATATAGAAAGTGTGACATTTCCAAGTTCTGCAAGCTTTTTAGCCTTTTCTTCAGTTATTAGTATACCGTTTGAGTAGACCATGAAATAGTGATTGTTGAACTCTTCGAATATATCCATTATGTACGGCCAGTAGAATGGCTCTCCACCAGTGATGATCCAGAAGTATATTCCAAGTTCTTCTCCTTGCTTGAGAACACTTCTAACCTCATCTTTTGTCAGTTCATACTTTCTTCCATACAATCCAGCATAACATCCGATACAATTGAGGTTACATGCATAAGTTGGACTAATAACACCGAGTTTTGGAAGGACGACTTGGTACTCGTGCATCATCTTCTGCCTCATCGGTTCACCAATCGCAAATTCATTTATGATGAGGTTGTTGATTATCTTTTCAACTGCTTTTGGAGATGCCTTTTGGAATACATCCATCCACTTCTTGATCATTGGATGGCCTTCTTGAGCCATAAGGCCAAGTTTTTTAAGTCCGCTCTTTGCTGGTTCTTTGCTCACCGCACTTACGGTATACAAGAGCTTTGAGAATGTATCTGTATCTGCCTTCCTGACAACATTTGCCACCAATTTACCTGCTTGGTGGTAAACCATACCCTTCAATCCGCCTGTAGCCATAATTCTCCTCCTCCTTTTTCTATTTGCAATAATGTAGATGATAATAGTCGTCTAATAGTGATAAACAAACCTACAAATTGCAGAGTTACCCCAACTGTTTTTACTGACCGTTCGGTCAAATTTTACACCTATTTTTGAGTATATGTATTTCGTTAAAGTAACAATTATGAAACAAATTATGTGTGTCTACCACATTTGGAAAGATTATGACTATAATAGTAGTCAAGGGGGCGTTATATGAAAAGAAAAACGGAGTTTTATTCACTGGCAGACGCGAAGGCAAAATTTTCTAAAGTGATTGAGGATTCGATTAGTGAGGATATTGTGATAACCAAAAATGGTAAACCAGTATCTGTTGTTATGAATTATAATACGTACTCTAAGATTTTTGAATTCATGGATAAGGTGTGGGATCTTTATCTGTTAGACATTGGCGATCCATCTCTTTTTAAGCAATTAAAACTCGAAGATATTTTTGGAGAAGATTCTAACATTACTAGAGATGAAGGGGAGGTATAAAGATATGGCGCAGGTTGTTCTCGAGCATGTTTGGAAAGTATACGAAGGTAAGGTAGAGGCTGTAAAGGATGCGAATTTCGTAGTTGAAGACAAAGAGTTTCTCGTATTACTTGGTCCATCTGGTTGTGGAAAAACAACGACACTTCGTATGATTGCAGGGCTTGAAGAGATCACAAAAGGAGAAATAAAGATTGATGGGCGTGTAGTTAACGATGTTGAACCAAAAGATAGAGATATTGCATTCGTGTTCCAAAACTACGCTCTATATCCACATATGACTGTGTATGATAACATGGCATTTGGTTTGAAGTTAAGAAAGGTACCAAAAAATGAAATAGACGAAAGAGTCCATGAAGCTGCAAAGATACTTGAGATTGAGTCTTTGCTCGATAGAAAGCCTAGACAACTTTCCGGTGGTCAAAGGCAAAGGGTCGCAGTCGGACGTGCAATCGTTAGACATCCAAAGGTGTTCTTGTTTGACGAACCTCTTTCGAACCTTGATGCAAAGTTACGTGTTCAGATGAGATCAGAATTAAAGAAACTACATGCTAGGCTCGAAGCAACGATTGTCTACGTTACGCACGACCAAGTTGAAGCCATGACAATGGCCGATAAGATAGTTATCATGAAAGATGCGGTCATCCAGCAGATTGGAACACCTTACGAAGTGTACAATAGACCGGCCAATATGTTTGTTGCAGGATTCATTGGAAGTCCAGCAATGAATTTCATAGAAGGTAAGATAATTAAGGGTGAAGGTGGTCTATGGGTTAAGACAAGTGGGTTGAAGCTCAAAGTTCCTCAAGAATACGAAGACAAACTTGTTCAATACATTGATAAAGACATAATCTTTGGTATAAGGCCAGAAAACGTGTACGATAAGATGTTTGCCATTGCTCCAAGGCCGGAAAACACAGCAGAAGTTACAGTTGACGTTGTGGAACCTCTTGGTAGTGAGACGTTACTTCATGTCGTTGCAGGAGACGATAAGATAGTTGCAAGGGTTAATGCAAAGAGTCAGGCACAAGATGGGCAGAAGATCGACCTTGTCTTTGATATGACTACCATGCATATATTCGATAAGGCAACAGAGAAAGAATTACTGCACTGGTAATTTGATTTCTCTTTATAAAAGACAATGTCAGTTATTTTACCCCCCAAATTTTGGGGGGATTTTTCGTTTTTTGTGTTAGAATAGTTATGATATGGTTTTCGTTAGTTATACTCTTATCGAATGATACCCACTTTGAAATTAACAGGATGTTTTTGAATAAATGGACAGGGAATCAATCGGTAAAATTGACTAATTTTGTAAGATAGCGGATTATTGAATTTCTAAAGTGGTATATCGAATGAAGCAAGGAGGAACGTATTTTGCCAAATATCTTTTATGGAGTACCCGGTGATAGTTTCATATCGTTCGATGAACATGAAGTAACTCACATGAAAGTGATGCGGATAAAGCAGGGAGAAATAATTGATGTTACCGATGGTAATGGTGGAAAATACAAGATAATAGTTGATGTAATAGGGAAGCAATCTGCACAGGGAAAGGTATTGTCTCATGAGTTTGTTGAACCTTCCGATGGTAGGTTGGTGCTTTTTGCACCGTCCGGCCGCTGGGAGAGGTTACGCTGGACGATAGAAAAGGCCGTAGAACTTGGTGTAGATGAGATATATATTTTTAACAACGAAAGGGCATCTCGACATTACGATGATAAGCAAGAAAAACTTGAAATAGTCGTTAGAGAAGCATCGAAGCAATGTGTGAGATACCATTTCCCCGATATAAAGAGTATCGAGTTTCTAGACATATTCTCTTTGGCGCCCGAAAGTACTTACATGCTGGATTTTAAAGGGCGAAAGATACCGAAAAGGATATCGAAGAATGTAGGTATAATCGCTGGTCCCGAAGGAGGCTTTTCAAAAAAGGAAACTGAACTTTTGAAGGGAAAGTTTAGAAGTATATGCCTTGGAAAGAAAATTCTACGCTTTGAGACCGCCATAATCCTATCGATGGGTGTTTTCAGTATGAAACTTGGAAAGATATGAATATTTATTTTTTCATAAAATTCTCTTTGATGAATTCTATGGTCTCGATTCCTTTCAGTCTTGATATTTGATATTGCATGAAACTTTCTTTATAGCTTTCAGCATATATTTTTGCTTTGTCTTGCAGATTTTTCTTTATGTACTTTATCCTTTCTTCGTAATCTTTTCGATCTATCATTTTTCTATATTCAAATGGTGTCTTGGGTTTAGGGACTAATGGGTTTATACTCAACGTAATTTTTCTGTACCCCATTTTGTTTACCTCATCTATAAACCAGAAAAATTCACGATAATCCTCCGATGTCTCCTCCGAAAAACCAATTATGTAGTATAGCTTTACATGTTCAAAGCCGACATTTCGACCTAATGTTAATCCATTGAAGATCCCTTCTTGTGTTATGTCTTTGAGCATAATTTCCCTTATTCTCTGTGATATTCCTTCCGGTGCCACTGTAAATGACTTGTGATCAGTCACTTTCAACATCTTTAGCAGTCTTTCATTTACATCATCAACTCTCATCGAAGAAACTGAGAATTTGATATTCTCTCTTTCCATGTGATCTAGTAAAGTGTTTAAATACGGATAGTCTGTTATTGTAGCACTTATTAGACCGAATTCCTCAGTCTTATACTTTCGGAATATTTCGATAACACTTTCTGCATTTGCAAATTTTACAGGTTTTTTGGTGTATCCGGTTACGCAAAATGCACATCTTCTTATGCAACCCCTACCAATCTCTACAAGTAATTTGTTCTTAAATACCGAATGTGGAGTTGTAAAATGTGAGAATGGTACGATATCTAGGGTACCTTGGCAGTTCTTGAAATTCTCCTTTCCATGTACCTTGGAATAAACCTGAGGTATCTTAAGCATTTCTTTTATGCTCTCAAATTTGTTATCGTTCATCAGAGCTTGCGAGACTTGATCTATGGCACACTCCAAATCCCCCACGAATAGAAGATCAGCAATATCACTAAGTATCTCGACGTTGAACAAATTCACTGGCCCGCCAATTATTATCAGTGGATGGTAATTCTCTCTATCTGAAGCATTCAATGGTATACCACGTTTAATAAGCAAATCAGCGATATTTCTCAAATCATTTTCAAATTGGAATGTAAAAAGCCAAGTCGAAAACTCATCTATTGGTCTTTGCTCTTCGACGGAATAAAATCGCTTAAACCATGGTTCATAGAAAAATCGTTCAACTCCAATACCTCTGTTTGCCAATAATTGCTCTATCCAGCTCCAAGCGAGTGAGCTACTGGCTACTTCGTAATCGTTTGGGAAAATAAGGGCAACCTTTGGAAGGTTGCCCGGAATTTGGCTAATCAATTTTTCATCCTTGAAAATTTTGGAAACGTAGTTAAATTCCTTAAAAGATTCTTCGTCTCGTGGTCTTCTCATACGACAAACACATTCCTTCAAGAACAGTATAATTAAATATTTTCTACAGATTTTCGGTGCAAGTAATTTCTGGAGACTACCGCGCGTTTTACCGCACCTTCAGCTACTTTATCTGCGTCCTTCATGATAACTACCCTGAATGTAAACTGATTTGCAATGACCTCACTGATCCTTATACCTATTATGAGCCTCTCACCAACTACAACGGGCCTAATGTGAGAAAACTGAACTTCTGTTACAACAGATATAACATTCTCATCTAAGTACTGTGATAGGAACTCACCAATTAGTCCATTTACTTCTTTAATGAGCCCCGAAGTTGACACAAAACGCAACTGAGCCATTTCTTCATCTTCATCCCAAATCATTCCATCGTCTGGTATTAACTCCACCGACTTATTCATTCCAACCATGTTTTCAAAATTGTTCAGCACAGCAATCCCCCCAGTAAACATCAATGATAGTTCAGTTGATCGTCTTGTTTTGTGGTGGTAGTACTTCTTCATTACCATTGAGCATTGCCCTTAGTTCCTCACCACTCATGACTTCTCTTTCCAACAATACTGCAACGATTTGATCCATCTTTGCTCTGTTTCTCACAAGTATCTCTCTTGCACGTTCGTAACATGTTTTGATTATATTCTCAACTTCTTGGTCTATCAGCTTGGCCACTTCTTCACTATAGTTTCTGATCCTTGTTAATTCCTTACCCAAAAATACTTCTTGTTCTGTCTTGCCCCATGCCAACGGACCAAAGGTATCGCTCATCCCATACTCACAGACCATTTTCCTTGCAATTTCAGTCGCACGTTCGATATCGTTTGAAGCACCACTTGTAAAATCCCCAAAGACGCTCTCTTCTGCAGCTCTACCACCCAACAGAGTCGTTATATTGTCGAGAAGTTCATTCTTGCTCACTAAATACTTATCCTCCGCAGGTAGATGGAGTGTGTAACCTAACGCAGCGTAACCACGTGGCGTTATAGAAATTCTGTGTACTGGGTCTGAATTTGGCAAAGAAGAACCAATTATAGCGTGTCCCACTTCGTGATATGCAACTATTCTCTTTTGCTTTTCAGATATCACTTTCGACTTTCTAGCTGGACCTGCAATCACTCGGTCTATTGCTTCTTCAAAATCGTCCATCTTTATGATGTTTCTTCCATTTCTGACCGCCAATAGCGCTGCTGTGTTTACAAGATTTTCGAGATCAGCACCGACAAACCCCATCGTCCTCTTGGCAAGTACACCTATGTCCACATCTCTGTCGATTGGCTTATTTCTTAAATGAATTTTCAAAATCTCTTCTCTACCTTTTACATCTGGTGGATCAACCACGACTTTTTTGTCAAATCTACCAGGCCTCAACAAAGCAGGATCTAGTATGTCAGGTCTATTCGTTGCTGCCATAACCACTATGGCCAAATTGACGTCGAAACCGTCCATCTCAACGAGCAACTGGTTTAGTGTCTGCTCTCTTTCATCGTGACCTCCGCCAAGGCCAGCTCCTCTGTGTCTTCCAACTGCATCAATTTCATCTATAAATATGATGCATGGTGTATTTGCCTTCGCCTGTTCAAATAGGTCACGAACCCTTGCAGCACCAACACCAACAAATAATTCAACAAAGTCAGAACCGCTGATATGGAAAAATGGCACATTTGCCTCACCTGCAACTGCCCTTGCAAGTAGCGTCTTACCCGTACCCGGAGGCCCTACCAACAGTATACCTTTTGGCATTCTAGCGCCGATCTTGGTAAATTTACCGGGGTTCTTGAGAAATTCAACGGTCTCCTTTAACTCTTCGACTGCTTCATCTACACCAGCAACATCTTTGAAGGTTACCTTCATCTTGTTTGGATTAACCTTCTCAGCTCTACTCTTCGTAAATGTAAAGGCCTGATTATTGTTCCTTCCAAGGCCTCTAATTATGAAGGCAAAGAGTAGAAGAGTGATTACGAAAATAGCTATGTTTCCAATCACGTTTATCCAAAAGTTACTGTCAACACTTTTCTCGCCTTCTACTATGACACCGTAAGAAACAATGTTATTTATGTTTTCTACATCGTACATAAACCACGGGGCATAAACAGAGTACGCTCTTCCTTGCTTGGTCTCCACTCTCAAATTGCCATCGTCTTTTATGACGACTCTTGCAATATCTGTTTCTCCATTGCCTATACGTTTCATAAACTCGCTATAGCTCATGTTGACTTCAATTGCGCTTTTAGAGCTTACAAAACCTTCGTAAACCCAGAACAGAGAGAGTGCAATCAGTATAAGAAATATGACAGATCCGATGTTACGATTCAAAGCAAAGACCTCCTTTCACCTGAACTTCAATATCGATACTCTTAAGAGTCTTTTTGTCTTCATATAAATAAGGGGCAAAAATAATTCTGTTATCGAAAACTACAAGTGGCATTAGCTTTCTCACAAATGTTGGGACCTTCTTAGAATTAAATAAGTCCTTAATCTTTCTACCATCAGTCAATCGATCACCCTCAATCCAATTTCTTATTTCTATATCACCACTAAATCGTGAATTGATTATACCACCAAAATTTATTTTTATAAAGTACCCATTGAATTCATATTCAAAATTGTTTGTATTATTGCCGTCAAAGCCACTATAGCATGGCATCAACTTTATACTTTTTCTAAGGTAATTATCAATGGGTCCCATCATTACCCAATTGTATGAAACTTCTATACCCAAATTCCTCCAAAAAGAGACCTTGAATGATTGCGAATTGCATGCCTCAAAACGTTCAAGTTTTTCCATATCCAAAGGTCTCTTAAAGAACTTTAGGGCCATACGCCTAATCTGTTCAGTTTGAAGATACTTATCTTCAACGAGTTTGAAGATGATTCTATCTTCTAGATTAGTCATGTTAATTTGACTTGACGCTAGGACCCTGTCGATATATTCATCCATCTTCCAGATATTCTTTGAAAGGTGCAGAGCTGACCTTTCCAAACTCGGATTGATACTTTTCAACAGAGGAACTATTTCATGCCTAATGAAATTTCTTTGATACTTGACATCAAAATTCGATTTATCAACAACATAGTGCAACTTTCTACTTTGTGCGTATTTTTCTATCTCCTCTCGACTGAAAAAGATCAATGGCCTTATGTATTGATCATGTGCTGGCTTGATACCGGCAAGTCCAAATGGTCCTGTACCCTTTGCAAATCTAAGCAAAATGGTTTCAAGCAAGTCATTTGCGTTGTGCGCTGTTGATATGTAGTTGTATCCGTTCTTTTGAGCGATCTCATTTAGGAAGGAATATCTGAGAAACCTTGCAGCTTCTTCAGTAGAATACTTATTGCTCTGTGCAAATTTGGCAACATCACCCGATGAAGTGTAAAATGTAAGATTCCTTGACTCACATACCTGCCTTACAAATTCTACTTCTGAATAAGCTTCTTCGCGCAGTTTGTGGTTAAAAGTTGCTACGCCGATATCGATTCTCCAGTCGCTCTTTAGTGATTTCAATCTATCAAAAAGATCAAGCATCACAATTGAATCCACACCACCGGAGACGGCAAGAAGAATCTTTTTCGTATTGCGGCCTGTAGCTACATAAGTATCAATTACTTGTACAAACCTTTCAAATAAATCAAAATCGTTTTGCAACCAATCACATCCCGCTGATCTGAAGTGTACCAGATGTAGGTTCAAAATAGAAGAACTTATCGGGCATATCTGTTAACCTGAATTTGAAGTAAATTTTATCTAACATTCCTAAAATATCAGCACCTGACCTGTAAGAAAATTCTGCACCAAGTGAGAATACCCAACAATGCAAAGACTTGTCAAAGGCCATCTTTAGATTTGTTAATACTACTTGTTGTGGGTCGTATGTCAGTGATATATTCGTGTTCGGATCTATATTTTTCATGTCGGCACTAAGTGTGTATCTGTTATCACCATTGGTGTTGTACGATAAAGAATATTTTTCATTTTTCTTCTCCATAGTATACGCAAATCTCCAGTTTGGTATTGCATCTTTAGCACTCTTTGTAAAATTTGCGCTCACGGTATTTTTGTAATCAAACATGTAGAAATATCCTGATGCGATGAGGTTTCTTATGTAGT
>DPXZ01000041.1 GCA_003526765.1 Fervidobacterium sp. | reverse complement strand
TCTGAAAAGTCTGGACCTGATGGAGCAATTCAGGATTTGTTCAAAGGCAAAACTTACGTGCTGGTAAGGACATCAAGTTGCAGCGATGAGATGTTCGAAAAGTTTAGGGCGCTTGTTGTAAAGATGGATGCATTGCCCGTTGAAATGGACGCAGAACTCCATGACCGCATAATCTCCGTGACAAGTCACTTGCCACAAGTTATCTCCTATGTATTGGTACAAACTCTGATCGATTACGCGCGCGAGGATGAACGATATGTGAACTTGGTTGGAAGCGGTTTTAGAGATACGACAAGGCTTGCAACCAGTGCACCAGCAGTGTGGATCGATATCTTCAAACAGAATAAAGATAACATAACGGACGCACTAAATCATTTTCAAGCGCAGATAGAATGGTTCAAAGGTATGATTGAAACGGAAAGGTACGAGGAGTTACATGAGAGTGTAACGAAGATAGTATCTTTCAAAGAGAGGTTGTGAAATGGGAGCCTAAGGAAAGAAGGTGGAGAGTACCATGCACATGAGAATATCACCATGTGAAGGTATAGATGCTGAGATGACTGTACCGGGAGATAAGTCGATCTCGCACAGGGCATTGATGATAGGTGCGATTGCAAATGGGAAGACGCAGATTCGAAATTTTCTCGATTCTGATGATACGTCCGCAACGATGGAGATTCTGCGTGCAATGGGTATAGAGATAGAGAGAAAAGAGAATGAAGTCATTGTCGAAGGTAAGGGATTGTACGGATTAAGCGAGCCGGAGGGTGTGCTCGATGCAAGAAATTCGGGTACAACGATGCGCTTACTCTTGGGCCTTTTAGCTGCACAGAGTTTCTACGCCGTGATCACGGGAGATGAGTCACTGAGAAAGAGACCAATGAAGAGGGTAATTGAACCACTATCGAAGATGGGGTCACAATTTTTCGGGCGGCAAGGTGGCTCACTTGCCCCCATCACGGTGATTGGAAATCAAAATCTCAGACCCGTCACGTACAGAACACCAGTTGCAAGTGCACAGGTTAAATCTGCCATCTTACTCGCCGGATTGTACGCAGATGGTGATACGACGGTCATAGAACCAACAAAATCAAGAGACCACACGGAACGTATGCTGAGATGTTTTGGCACCGAAGTTTATGAAGAAGGCACGTCTGTGACAATCCATGGGATCGCCAATAAACTTGAGGCAAAGGAGATCTTTGTGCCTGGGGATATTTCTTCTGCTGCGTTTTTCATCGTGGCTGGATTGATAACGAAAGGCTCCAAGTTGGTCATCAAGGACGTGGGACTGAATCCGACGAGGACCGGCATTCTCACTGCGCTTAGAGAAATGGGTGGCGACATAAGTGTTGTGAACGAGAGGATAATTAACTATGAACCGGTGGGAGATTTGATAGTGAGGAGCAGTGAGCTGAAAGGTATCGAGATCAAGAGTGACACTATTCCACTACTCATCGATGAGATACCGATACTTGCTATAGCTGCCAGCCAAGCAAGTGGAAAGACAAGTATTCGAGATGCACAGGAGTTGAGATACAAAGAGACTGACAGAATACGAGCGATTGCCACTGAATTGAGAAGGCTTGGTGTGGAAATCGAAGAGAGGCAAGACGGATTTGATGTGGTTGGTAGACAGGAAATAAAGGGGAACTGTACGTGCGAGAGTTACAAGGACCATAGAATAGCAATGTCACTAGCCATAGCAGGCCTTATAGCACAAGAACCGATCGAAATCAATGACTTTGAATGCGTCAACATTTCGTTTCCAAACTTCGCAGCTATACTGAATTCATTCTATGGTTGAATAGAGAATGGCAAGAATCGAGGTGGATGGGTTGAAGAAATTTGGTCTTTTGCAATATCCTGAAAAGATGAGCCTTTCGAACAGAGTTTTTAATCTCTACTTTGCCAAGGCAGGTATAGATGCAACGTACGAAGATATTGTATTAACGCCCCAGCAGTTCGATGAAGAAGTCGACAATTACATAGCTTCTTACGATGGACTCAACGTGACTGTTCCTTTCAAAGGGCAGATTTTGAGACATGTCACACCTGTCGAGGATGCATCGAAGTGTCATGCTGTCAATTGTATATTCCAGCGGAAGGGATACAACACGGATTGGTTGGGTTTTTACAACTCGCTTGCATCCATTAACGTAGAAGGTCCCCTCTTGCTACTTGGTGCAGGTGGGGTAAGCAGGGCGATACTGTATGCACTCTGCAAAATGGGACATAAGGAAATCCACTTGTGCAACAGAACAGTGGAGAAGGCATTGCAAGTCAAGGAAGATTTCTCCAAAGAGTGTGAGGTCATCGTCGAATCGTTCGGGGATTTGAAAGATGTTCTTAAAGGCGTGAGGACATTCATAAATGCAACATCAATAGGCATGTTCGGTGAGTTGTTCGATTTGAACGTCGATGATATATCTCATCTATCGCTCGTGTACGATGTCGTGTACAACTACACCCCACTACAAGAGATGGCCAAGGAAGTCGGTATCACATGCGTGGATGGAAAAGCGTTTTGGTATCACCAAGCGGTGGAGAACTTGAAAATTTGGGATGTCTACGAGGAGAAGATATTTACGGAATGTTTCGAGCAAATTGTCGGTGCTGAGTCATGAACGTGGAAAAGGGAAAAAAGACATGTAGAAGAAGGTGAGAGAATGGAATTCAAGATAGTAGGTGACTCGCATGGCCCTTTCATGATGGGGGTGATTGAAGGTATCCCTGCAGGATTAACCATAGACAAAGAAGCGATAGATGCAGACTTGAGAAGGCGTCAGAAGGGCTATGGGCGAGGCGAGAGGATGCACATAGAAAGCGATGAAGTTAATATCGTCTCAGGTGTTTGGAATGGTATAACGACCGGTGCACCACTCGTTTTGATGATTGGGAATAAAGCAGCCAACCCAATCGATGTGAAAAAAGAAAGGACTGTTCCAAGGCCTGGGCACGGTGATTATTCTGCTTGG
>DPXZ01000100.1 GCA_003526765.1 Fervidobacterium sp. | reverse complement strand
TGAAAAGCAGTGCAAAGTAGTGCAAGTTAATGAAAGATTCAAAAGATCTATTAGAGCGTTATTTTCCCTGCATATAGTGGGAATTCTTTGCATAGCTTCATAACTCTGTCTGACACACTCTTTGCTACTTGTTCATCGACATTACCATCTTCATCCTTAACATTCTTCAAAACTGCAACAATTAGATCTGCAATTTCCTCCATCTGTTTCTCCTTCATGCCACGTGTTGTGAGTGCGGGCGTACCAAGCCTTATACCGCTTGTAACAAATGCAGACCGCGTTTCATTTGGGATTGTGTTCTTATTCACCGTTATGTGGCAATATCCCAGTGCAGTTTCTGCAGCCTTACCCGTTACGTTAAGCGAATTTAGATCAACGAGCATCAAGTGTGTATCTGTACCACCGGAAACGATCCTAAGGCCCCTATCTTCCAAAGCCTTTGCAAGTGCCTTCGCATTTTTGACAATTTGATGTTGATATTCTTTGAATTCTTCTGTCAACGCCTCTTTGAAACATACCGCCTTTGCAGCAATTATGTGCATCAGTGGTCCACCTTGCATGCCTGGAAATATTGATTTGTTTATCGCCTTGTAGATTTCATCATTATTTGTCAGTATTAATCCGCCGCGTGGACCTCTGAGAGTCTTGTGCGTGGTACTCGTTACAACATGTGCATATTCCAATGGATTTGGATAGATACCTGCAGCCACCAATCCTGCAAAGTGTGCCATGTCGACGACGAGATATGCACCAACTTCATCCGCAATTTCTCTAAACTTCTTGAAATCTATGATTCTCGAATATGCACTGCCACCTGCAACTATGATTTTTGGTTTGTGCTCAACTGCCAATTGCCGAACCTCATCGTAATCTATCGTTTCAGTCTGAAGATTTACACCGTATTGGTATACTTTATATATCTGTCCCGAAAAATTAACTGCAGCACCGTGTGTCAAATGTCCTCCATGACTTAAAGACATACCAATCAATACCGAACCAGGTTCAGCTAGTGCAAAATAAGCACCCATATTTGCTTGAGAACCAGAGTGCGGTTGCACGTTCGCATATTTTGCATTGAAAAGCTTCTTTGCCCTATCTCGTGCTAAAGTCTCGGCGACATCTACCCATTCACAACCGCCGTAGTACCTCTTTTTTGGATATCCTTCCGCATACTTATTTGTCAAGACACTTCCCATAGCTTCCATAACCGCTTGCGAGACAAAATTCTCAGAGGCTATAAGCTCGAGCCCATATTCTTGCCTCTCCCATTCCTTCAAGATGACATCGTAGATCTCAGGATCCACCTGCTTAACATGTTCCCACATAAGTGCACCTCCCAATCAGCATGTAGAAAATCAACGCTATTATACATCCATAAGATAAAAACGTGGAGTTTCAAAAAACTCCACGAAGTTTAGAAAAACCAAGGCTATTCAACTATATTATAATTAAGTGCGATTAAACTTACTTTTGATTTTCTTTAATGTATGTAACGAGAAACCCCTTAACTGTTCCGGTCATTGTAGCAATGATATCCTTTGTCGTACTGTACAATTTATCAAGCTTTCCTATCTCTTCCAAATTCTTGAAATCTTCTATCGTTGGTGTACGTTGATAGAGTATATCACCAAATGCCTTCTTCAATTCATCATGTACGATGTGTGATTTCGAATAACCATACATCATAACCTCTTCCATTAATGCATCGTAATTGGAAGGTACTCTCCTAGCTGGCATTTCTTCTATCAACTTTCTAATCTCATCGGTGTGCTTTGAATAATACATAAGGAAAAGCAAATAATTGTCGTATGCATAATGTGCATTGTTGAGCATTTTGTTTACACTCTTATTCGTTACACTTCCCAAGACTTCCCATATGCTGCCGGGGCTTTCGTGGTATGGTTGAAATAGGTCCTCCATGTAGTGTACTGCATATGAAAGGAACCTGTATCCCCAATAACGATCACCTTCATTAAATGCCTTTTGAGACATATTCACAAAATACACAAAAGACTTGTTTCCTTCAAAAGCCTCGATGATACCAATTTTGTATCTCATATGCCGAACACCCTGACTATTTCCAATAAGTGCTTGGAGCGGAGATAGATTTAAGCCTTCATCCATACCAAAATCTGGCATTTGTGCATAAATAGTAAGTATCTGCCAAGCAGGCAATTTGTTGTCAACAGGTTTTGGATCAGGTGGGAACTTTCCGTCACCAAGCGAATCAAAGAATTTTCTAGTACCTGCAAAATCATCTTTATAGTAATAAGGTTCGTTGTATACCCTGTTTTCAACGTACGAGTACTTTGTAATTTCCACCAGTTCATTAACATCGATTCCAAGAGAATTGACAACAATGTACGTATAAGTCTCGTGACCACTCCAACCAAATGAAATGGTTGCAAACATCATAAAGAGTATCGAAATCAAAAATCGACTACAGTACTTCGTCATAGTAGTTGAAACATGCATTTCCCTCACCTCACTTTGATGTCTTTCCAAAGAAATAAGTTAAGAGTTGTGGCAACCTTCTTGCCCAAGCGCTTTCAGAGTGCGTTCCACCTTTTTCCTCTACGTAAGACAATTCTACATTCGCTTTTGATAGCAGAATCTCACGCATCGTGCGGCTACCTTCCAAATAGACTGTTGCATCGTTACCTTCAGCAGTCCCTATGTCCATGTAAATTTTAGTCTGTTTTTCGAAATTCGCATTCTTTACATAATTCATGATCTCACCGTTTGCAAACCAAAATGCAGGGCTCATAACCCCGATTTTCGAAAATATATCGTTGTACTTGA
>DPXZ01000026.1 GCA_003526765.1 Fervidobacterium sp. | reverse complement strand
AAGCCTTGAAGTGGTGATGGGAAGTACTTGTCTTTTTCTGGAAGGTTGATTGGTTCTAGTAAACCGTTAACAACAAGTTCACCTGTCCAGTCGTGTGCACCGACTATGATATCTGGACCTTCACCTGCTGGCGCTGCTGTTAAGAACTTAGATTTGATATCTCCAAAATTCACTTGAACGATGTCAACTTGTACACCGTACTTTGCTTTGTACTGATCTGCAAGTTTCTTGAGGATAGGCACTTGTGCCTCAGACGTCCAAACCGTAATCTTCTTTGTTGCTCCGAATGCCATAAAGACAAATAATACGGCAAGAACTACCGTTAAAAACTTTCTCATACGCTCTACCTCCCCTTTGCTCAGGATATGATGGAAAGATTCATTCCACAATCTTGTGCATAAATTTTTCTTACTCCGGATTTATTATACTACAACTTTTGACAAAGTGAACATCGATTTGGAATAGTTTCCACGGAGTATAATCAGGAAAAAATGGATTGAAATCGTCACGTGTAGAAATATACTCAAACATACTTACGTATAACTTAGCATACTGAAGCAAGCAGCGATGATGAACTTGTTTTCATCGATAATTTTGAATACTCATCGTTGAAGATTGGAGAAGTGTATTGTATAATGTAAATTGAGTTCAAGGACTGCACAAGTAGAATTTATATTTTTGAGAATTTTATCATATCGTACTCAAGTACACTGGAGGTGTAAGAAGATGGAAAAGAGAAGGAGAGTTATCATTCTCGGTGCCGCAGGAAGAGACTTTCACAATTTCAACACGTTTTTCAGAAACAATCCCGATTACGAAGTTGTAGCATTCACCGCCACACAGATTCCTGATATTGCTGGTAGAGTATACCCAGCAGAGTTAGCTGGTCCACTTTATCCAAATGGTATTCCTATCGAAGAAGAGGCAAAATTGCCAGAATTAGTCAAGAAGTACAATGCTGATGAAATTGTACTTGCTTACAGTGATTTGCCACACCAATATGTTATGGAAAGGGCATCAATGGCACTTGCAACTGGGGCAGATTTCAAACTGATGGGGCCAAAATCTACGATGGTCGAATCTACAAAGCCAGTTATTTCCATTTGTGCTATAAGGACCGGTTCTGGAAAGAGTCAGACTACAAGAAGAGTGTTAGATGTTCTTAGGGCATACGGAATGAAAGTCATATCCATTAGACATCCAATGCCATATGGTGATTTAGTTGCACAGAAGGTTCAGAGATTTTCCGATTATTCTGACCTTGACAAGTACGAATGTACAATTGAAGAAAGAGAAGAATATGAACCACATATCGACAGAAAGAGCGTTATCTACGCAGGTGTCGATTACGAAGCAATATTGAGATCAGCTGAAGCAGAGAATCCCGATGTGATTCTTTGGGATGGTGGAAACAACGACTTCCCATTCTACAAATCTGACTTGCAGATAGTTGTAGTTGACCCGCACAGACCTGGTCACGAAGTATCGTACTATCCCGGCATGGCAAATTTACTCATGGCAGATGTTATAGTCATCAACAAAGAAGAAACTGCAAATAGAGACGACATTGAAACTGTGAGAAAGAACATAGCAAAGTGGAATCCAAATGCAATAGTTGTAGATGCAGCATCACCGATATTTGTTGACGATCCATCGATTATACGAGGAAAGAAAGTGCTCGTAGTGGAAGATGGACCAACTCTAACGCACGGTGAGATGAGATACGGTGCAGGGTACGTGGCAGCAAAGAAATACGGTGCAAAAGAATTAATCGACCCAAGGCCATTTGCAGTTGGTTCTATCGTCTCAACGTACAACAAGTATAACCACCTTGATGTCATACTTCCAGCAATGGGATACGGCGATAAGCAGATTAGAGAACTTGAAGAGACGATAAACAATTCAGATGCCGATGTTGTTGTAATCGGTACACCAATTGATTTGAGAAGAGTTATGAAGATAAACAAACCTGCCGTAAGAGTCAGATACGAACTACAAGAAATAGGCGAACCAACTTTTGAAGAAATACTAAAAGACTTCCTTGCAAAGAAAGGCTTACTGAAATAATCTAATTATATTCTAATTCAATTAAATAAAATCAGGTGCGGACAATCAATCCGCACCTGATTTTTGGTTAGCATGGAATTTTTCAAAACTATGCGATGGAATCTAAGTTCTTGCCTTGGTAAAGTTCCCCGACAACACGCACTAGCTTCATGTTCATATCTTGCTGCTTGTAAAACGCAAACTCGAGTGTTCTCATCATCGCATCTTGAGCTTTTTGTACCTGAGCTTCAGCTTGAGCGCCTGAAGCAGAGGATGTACTACGATTTTGAACGGGAGCTGTGAATATTGCAAAATTCGGTGCACTGGTACCTTCAATTCTCATCGGCACCACCTCCTATATCGTTTACTTATCGCTTTTTTCTGGAATTTCTTTAGCACTTTTGCAACTCACAATTGAAAAGATCGTTCTTTCATCGTTGCTGTCAACCTTTATTTCCATTCCAATCTTCTTCGATATCTCACTAGCTATGTAAAGCCCTAAACCAGTTCCCTGTGAGTCTTTACCCTTGTAGAATCTGTCGAATATCTTCTGCAAATCTTCTTCTGGTATCTTCGGACCATGGTTTATCACATCTATTCTATCGTTCGAAATCTTGATCTCAACAGGTGGTTGACCATGGGTAAATGCATTACTGAGAAGTATTGAGATTATTATGCCAAGGCCTTCTTTGTTAGATTCTGCTACGCCTTGCCCTTCGATTGAGATCTCCTTACCTTTGAATCTTTGCCTTACGATCTCATCTGTAAACTCAAACAAATCTATGGGTTCCCTAGTCAATGTTTCCACTTTGGCTATGAGAAGCATGTTTTCGATAATTTCCTTTATCTCTTTACTACTCTCCTCTATTGCATTTATCGACTCATTTAGTATTTCTTCATCTTTAAGTCCCCATCTTCTCAACATGTTAACGTAACCCATCAAGCTTGCAACTGGCGTCCGCAATTCATGCGAGACTGCAGAGACAAATGATTCTTGTGACTTATATGCAGCTTCTATTCGCTCCATAAGATCATTGAATTTGGAAACTAGTTCAGCCACTTCTACACTCTTGGGTTTTATGGCAACTCTGAAAGACACGTCTTTTCCACCAAGTGTTTCGATCTGATTTACAAACTCTTTCATGTCTCTAACGCTGCGTTTAGAGATGTAATAGTTTGCAAAAAACACTGAAGCAGCTAGGATAATTATGGCAAATATGAATATTCTTCTCAACATACTTATGAACAGAATCGAAGGAGTTACGTCCCTTCCAAAGATAATCGGTTGCAATTTGACGAAATAAAAATACCTGTCAGAGATTTCTTTAATACCTTGTGCATCAACGTATCCTATTCCATAGGGATCATTTATGACTGCCTTCTCATCACTAGATGCGACATACATGTCCCATTTTCTAACGATGTACTGTGTGCCAAATGGGGTCTGAATTATTGTAACAAACTTGTCTGCATTGACGAATTCGTTTGTAATGCTCTTCATAACAGACACTGCGAAGAAATTGTATATCAAAAAGAGCAGAACAGCTACGATGACAATTGCTGCTATGGTGTTGAATAGCGATAGCTTAGTTGCCAGCTTCAAGTTTGTCACCAGCTATTTTGTATCCAACTCCACGAATTGTTTTTATCAAATCAGGGGAGAGCTTTTTTCGGATGTAGTTTATGTAAACTTCGACGGTATTGTCAGAGCCGTAGTAATCTATTCCCCAAACAGCATTTAATATCTCTTCCTTACTTACCACTCTTTGCTTATTCTTTACTAAATACAGTAGCAGTTCAAATTCAGTTTTACTCAAATCAACTTCCTCACCATTGTAGAGTATCCTTCTTTGCTCTTCGTATATCTCCAATGGACCAAGAATGACTGGTGTAGAGATGCTCAAATGTTTTCTTCTCAGAAGTGCTTTTATACGTGCAAGCAATTCTTCGTTGTCGAATGGCTTTGTCATGTAATCATCTGCACCGGAATCAAACCCTGTCAATTTGTCTTTTTTCATTCCAAGGGCAGTCAGCATGAGGATTATAACATCGGGGCTGAGTTTTCTAACCTGTGTGGCAACTTCATAGCCATCCATGTCTGGAAGCATTATATCTAATATGATTAGGTCGGGGGCATCTTCTCTAAAATTTTCAATCGCATCCGTTCCATTTTCGTAAGAGACAACATCGTATCCCGCATGTTCGACTTCGATTTCTAACAATCTTCTAATCTTTCTATCGTCTTCTACAATCATAATCTTGGCAAATTTGTTTTCTTTGTCCTTGTCCATCCTTTGTCACCCACTCTTTGTACTTTCTCATTGTCAAGACTATTCTAAGCGAGAATTCTTAAAATGTTCTTAAAGCTCAAAGATAATTTAAGATTGAAAAATGTGGTTACTATGGTATAATTTATACTTGCTGGACGGAGGCGTGTCCGAACAGGCTAAGGAGCCGGTCTCGAAAATCGGTGGACCTTACGGTCCTTGTGGGTTCGAGTCCCACCGCCTCCGCCATTTTATTTCACTTCATTCCATTGACTAAAACTACTTTTGTATATCTTGCTTTTGAAGAGGTTCGGTAAAAGCACTTGTCCATAAACTTTCAAAGTCTAACCCATCTGCTTTCATCGCCGCTAAGGTATCGAAGAAAAGATTTTGAACGAGTATCATCGCATATTCATCGTCAAATAATATAAGCATGTAATATGTCATGAGCTCTCCATTGTTTTTTTGCCATATCTTGTATGTGTTCACCAATGTGCCTTCCGATGATGATAATTGTTGGTAGATCGCTGCAAATATATCATCGATCGTTTGAGAGTACTTATCAGATTGTTCTTTGGTGATTTTTGCCTTTATATTCAGCTTAGTTTGCTCCAAGAGATCCATTATTTCTTGGAGTGCGTTTTGTTTTGCCCCTTCTTTTACAACGGAAATGCTGAACTGAGGACCAGTGTAATCCCCTAGTCCATAGATGATCTTTTTTTCGTTCGATAGTTGTTCTAATCTCTTCGTCAGCACGTAATTTTCATAAACCAAGGATGCATTTTTGTCCAATTTGCTGACGTCTGGAAGCATTTGCTTTATCTCCTCCGGTGGCTGTATACTTGGTTTTGAAATGCTGGTAGATAAAACTTGAGTGAATAGCAAAGCAACAGCCACCGTAGAAAATATCACCCAAAATATTGTTTCTCGCATCATATCACCTCAATTCGAGGATTCCTCTCCAAACGATTTATTAAAAGCTCAAGAGATTGTGCATAACTCAACTCATCGAAGAGCAAGACGTCACTATTGTCAACATCTTCGATTTCTTGCCGTTCTACTAGGAGCCCAGCGTTCCCGTGAGCATAGAACCAAGGCTTATATTTAGTAGAATATGTAACTTTCTTTATGTGCAATTCTTCTATTATCTTCCTAATCAACGTGCTCCTCACCACATCGCCAAATGCGTCATGGTATGGTCCCGCAATTAAATACTCCATCTGGGATTGAGGGACATGATAACCTAATCTAGTCACTTGACCATTGTTGCATTCTATTAAAGCCACCATCTCGGCAACTGTATCAATAGCATCAACTAAGTTCAATGGAGTGTACAAACCGTCTCTGTACATGTCTTCCAGTTCAGTGTTTTTAAAAACCAACGTAGGATGAATCCTAAAAACACGTATCCCACTATCAAGCAAAAGTTGTACGGTCCTTATGTCCTTTTGCCGTGTATCGTTTGGTAAACCAATCATCAGATGCGCTATTATCTCAAATTCGTCTTTAAGATGCTCTATCGTCTTTAAAGCCTCTTCCGCCTTGTATCCCCTCTTGGAGCATTCAAGAACTCCATCATCTAAGCTCTCTATTCCAAGTTCAATAACTTGAACATTCCAATCTTTGAGCAATGCTATAGTCTCTTCATCAATTGAGTCAGGTCTTGTCGATATACGTTTTGGAATATCCGGTGATATCATGAGCAAGCGTTTCATTGCATCCTTATTCAGCCCCGTGAAAGTACCACCATAAAATGCGATTTCATCTACGTTTGAAAAGTCTATACTTTCGAGTTCAGCAATGTTTGGAATTGTTTCACCTGTCATTATAATCTGATTGCAAAATACGCACCTTGTCTTACATCCTGCATTTGGGAGAAAAATTGGGTATATCTTTCTTTTACCCCTTCTGTTCAACTCAACATCTCCTTGACAACATCATTTACCAACTTCCCATCTGCCGCACCTTTGACACGGGCCATTGTTTCTTTCATCACCTTTCCAAAATCTTTCTGCGTTGCATGCATTTGCTCTATTATCTCTGCGACGATTTTCTGAATGTCCTCACGAGAGAGCATCTTTGGTGCATACTCTTGGAGTATTGTCAGTTCTTCTTCTTCGGCCTTTGCCAGGTCTTCTCTTCCCGCATTTCTATATGCTTCCACAGATTCTTGTCTCTTTTTCATTTCTTTCAAGATGAGCTTTTGAATATCCTCATCCGTTGCTATCTTTTTCTCGCCCTCTACTTCAAAATAACCGATGGCCGACTTTACGGACCTCAAGACTCTCAATCTCAGTTCGTCTTTGTTTTTCATTGCTTCTTTCATATCGTTCAAAATCTTCTCTTTGAGTGCCACTTTGCACTACCTCCCATGCATCTTTAATATTACATGATTAATGCGTGACTTATGTGTTTGGCACATGTATGTACCTAACTTCTAACGCCCAGAAAACCATCGAAAAAATTTCTCGCAGCGGACAAGTTTGCTCGCGGATTGTATCCTCCCTCTTGAACAATGCATATCATCGTTATCTTCTCACAAAGTGTTGCGGAGATTAAACTTCCAATATCCCGATAATCTTCCGAAAGGAGAGAAAACTTACCGACTGGGTCTTCTATATGCGTGTCCGTACCAAAAGAAACAATGAGAAAATCAGGCCCGTAACTAAGAATCTTTCCAATGGCCTTGTTGAGTGCTTCAATGTAGATTCTCTTATCGCTTCCACCGGGTAACGGTATGTTCAGATTGGTACCTTCTGCTTTACCTGTGCCAATCTCGTCTTCGTAACCACTGTACCACGGGAAAAATTTTCTTGGATCTCCATGGATGGACACGTACAATACGGATGGATCATCGTAAAAAATATCTTGCGTGCCATTACCATGATGAAAGTCTATATCGAGTATGGCAACTCTCAATCCTTTGCTGTTTAAATACCTCGCAGCTATCGCCACATTGTTGAAATAACAATAACCACCACCATAGTTACGCATCGCATGGTGACCAGGTGGCCTACTTATCGAATAAACTGGTCTTTTGTTCTCTAAGACATAACTCACTGAAGTCAAAACAGCATTTACTGCTTTGACCGCAGCATCGTAAGAAGATCTCAAGATTGGCGTTCCTGTGTCAAATATTGGATCAACGAAAAAGACTTCGGGTATATATTCTCCTTCAACTTCTGCTGATTTTCTTTTTATATACTCGTAGTACTTCTCGTTGTGGACTTTTAATATCCACTCCTCTGAGAACTTTTCAGGAGAAATGCTTTCAAATCTTTTGGTCATGTAGTTGTGAACGTACTTCAGCCTGAGCGGCCTTTCTGGATTTCTGACGAATCGTCCGTTGTCTATTTCTTTGGTTGGTATGAAATCTTCATTCAAATCCGAGCATATAAATAAATCACTATTAGACACTTCTATCATTCCTCTAATTCTTCAATTTTTCTCACTCTTCGTTCGTGTCTTCCGCCTTCAAAGTCTGTGCTCAAGAATGCATCAACTATCCATTTTGCTAATTCTATGCCGGTCAGTCTTCCTGCTAACACAAGTACATTCGCATTATTATGCTTTCGTGCGTATAATGCCATATCAGGAAACATGCAGAGTGCCGCTCTGATTCCCCTTATCTTGTTGGCCGCTATCGACATACCAATACCAGTTCCACACAGCAAGATACCGAAGTCACATTCTTTATCCACAACTTTCTTCGAAACCTTCTTTGCATAGTCGGGATAATCCACACTCTCTATTGAGTGTGTACCGCAATCGATCACTTCGATATTCTTTTTACGGAGGTACTCTACGATCTTTTCTTTCATCTCAAAAGCAGCGTGGTCACTACCGATCGCTATCTTCAATTTAGATCACTCACTTCAAACTATTTGCGGCTTCAGCTATAGTAGCATACGACTTGAAAACTCTATCGAGTGCAGTCATGTTCAAAAGCTTCTTGATGTTCTCGTTTACATTCGCAAGGGCAATACTCCCGCCAGCTGTTATGGCACTCTTGTGCAGACTCACAAACGTTCCGAGTCCAAAGCTATCGACGTTGCTAACTCTTGTGAAATCGAAGACTATTTTAGTCTTACCTTTTTTGATCAGGTTATCAATAACCCAATTTCTAAGTGCCGTTGCATTTTGCATTGTGATGTCACCATCCAATGATACAATGACAACCCCAAATTGTTCCGTGAATGTGTACATAATTTATCCCCTCCCTATCTATTCAAAAACTCTATAGCATCTTTCTCACTTTCAAATATGTTTAAAACCCTATCTAATGCCGTCATTTTAAGAAGTTTCTTGATGTTTTCATCAAAATTCACAAACGCTATGGACCCCGCCTTCATTAAAGATTGCCTGTGCAGTGCAACAATAGTACCAAGACCAGTACTGTCAATATACTCAGTTCCCGAGAAATCAAGTAATACATGTATATAACCTTTATCAAATGCCTCTGTATAGATGTACTCTTTTATATCATAGCTGTTGTTTAAGTCAAATTCTTTTGGCATTTTGAATTCCACTATCTTGCCTAATATGAGTTGCTGTTCAAGTTTACTCGATTCCTTCACGCATGTTCCCCCTCATCCCATTAAGGTTGGACTCTCAACTTGTTATTCTGATGAGACCTATCATTTTTCCAATAATTCTGACCCTCTTCGGGTCGTAAACCATAACCTGATATGCATCATTCTCTGGAACGAGTTCAACTTGTTCATCCCTTACGTTAATCCTTTTCAAAGTTATCTTATCATCAACAACAGCAGCAACTATGGAGTTGTTCTCGGCAGTGTACTGTCTTTTCAATATAACGTAATCGCCATCAATTATGTGAGCATTTATCATGCTCTCTCCTTGCACCTTGAGAGCAAAGTATTCACCGTATCCTTTAAGCATAGCCAATGGTACTTCTATTTCTTCATCGATCTCCTCAAACATTTCAATGGCTTGTCCTGCAGCTATTTTTCCCTTTACAGGCACTATGATGCTCTCTTTCCTGTCCGATAGAGAGATCGTTCTGGGCCCTTTTCCTCTTTTTATGTAACCTTTCTTTTCAAGTGCAATAACATGTTGCTGTGCACCTCTAGGTGTCATCTTGAATCTCTTTGCTACATCTCTGATCGAAGGAGCATAACCCTTGATCATTATATATTCTTTTATAAAATCGTATACTAAAGTCTGTTTTTCTGTGAGATCTTTCATACGTCGAACACCATCCTAACATATAATTGGTTATCCACATTTTCAATTTTTAGGTTGTAGTAAGTAAGTGCCTTTAGCTCCGTGTAAATCCTTGATTCAATATAACTAATACAGTACCCATCTGTTTCATATGGATAATAGCCTCTATCAACAAGTGAGATTATATCGTTTACAGCGTCAAAGAGTTTATCTTCATCAAATTCTCCCGTATTCTCATTGATGATATTATAACATTTTTCAAGCTTTTTGTGCAAATGTTTCTTTTGCTCTGAAGACTCTTTAGCCAGGTAATGTGTGTTATCTTTTATTATAGAAACAATATCTCTGAATGCTTCTAATGTATCATTGGCGATTATTTCGTAAGCAATATCCGCCGTGTGTTCTATTTCCCGATACAAATTTACTCTTCACCACCAAGGACAGCGAAGTCTGCAATGCAATCACTTTCAGCTAAATGAATTATCTTGACGCCTTGTGCGACTCTCCCTCTTGAGGGTATGTCTGAAATCTTGAACTTGATACTCGCACCATCTTTTGTAAACACGACGATCTCTTCATTTCCCGTGACGTATGAAACACCCACAATTGGGCCTGTCTTTTCGAGCTCACTTATATTCTTAATTCCAAGGCCATCTCTCGATTGCTTCCGGTACTCATTTACTTCTGTGATCTTGCCGTATCCATTTTCCGTGATTGTCAAAATATAGCCACTGTCGTTGTCGAGTATCGTTGACGATATCACTCGATCGCCTTCTCTCAATCGAATGCCCCTTACGCCTGCAGCATTTCTTCCCATCGTTCGTACATCGTCAACTCCGAATCTGATGCTCAGTCCCAATTTTGTTGATATTAGTACTGTACTTTGATCAGATGTAACTCTAAGAACTGACACGAGTTCATCACCGTCTTTGAACGTTATTGCCCTAATACCTTTTGAATTGATGTTTCTAAAGTCGTCTAAGCTCGTGCGCTTAACTATGCCGTTTTTTGTGACAAAGAATAGATCACCAATGTAATCTGTAATATCGATCATCGACAGCACTCTCTCGCCATCATCGAGCTTTATGTACTTCGTAACTGGTTTGCCTTTGGTCGCCCTATTGCTTTCCTCAACCTCTATGTTCTCAAGTTCGTATACCTTACCATGCGATGTAAAGAACAACGTCTTGTTGTGGAGTTTCGTGTACAACACTTGAGAGATGATATCGTCCTCCATCAAATTAGCGCCCAAAACGCCTTTACCATTCCTCTTTTGAGTCCTGAACGCGTTAACATCCATTAGTTTCAAGAAACCTTTTCTTGTTAGCGTTATCACAACATCTTTATTCGGTACGAGGTCTTTCTTATCAAATTTTGTCACTGTCTCTTCGTACTCTGTTATCTCAGTACGTCTTTCATCACCATACTTGTTCTTTATTTCTTCAAGCTCACTGACTATAACATCGTAAACTTTGTAGTCGCTCATCAGCAATTCCTTTTCTTTGTCCAATTTTACCAGTATCGCACTGTACTCTTCTTGCAAATTCTGTGTCTCAAGGCTTGTTAATCTACCAAGTCTCATGTCCAGCACAGCCTTTGCCTGCTCTTCGCTCATGGTCAGAATGTCCATAAGCTGAGCTGCTGCCTCTGCTGCATCTTTTGCGCTTCTAACGATGTTCACAACAGTATCGATTGCCCTCGAAGCTTTAATTAGTCCTTCGAGTATGTGTGCTCTCTTCGAGTCTTGTTGGTATGCGTACTGGGTTCTTTTTCTGACTACGTCGAATCTGTGTTTTACGTACGCTTCTATGAGTTGTTTCAAATTCATGAGCCGGGGCTGTTTATCGCCATCTATCACCAAGAAATTGGCATTGAATCTGACCTGCAAGTTGGTCTTTTGATATAGATTGTTGAGTATAACCTCTTCGTTCAGATCTTCCGGTAATTCTATAACAATTCTTAAACCGTCCTTGTCGCTCTCGTCGCGTAGGTCTTTTACAGGTATTTCTTCTTCTTCCAAGAACTTTGCTATCTGTCCTATCAGCTCAGCCTTGTTCACGTTGTAAGGGATTTCGTTGATAATTATACTTTTTCTTTTCCTTTCGTGTTTTATCTCTACTCTTCCCCTTACGGTAAAGCTACCTTTTCCAGTTATGTACATCTCCCTTATGCCACTTTTGCCTATGATGATTCCACCAGTTGGAAAATCTGGTCCTTCGATGATGTCTATGAGTTGTTCGATGGAGACGTCTGGATTTTTGACGTACGTAATGATTGCATCTACAACGTTGTTTAAATTGTGTGTTGGAATATTCGTTGCCATACCAACTGCTATACCGCTCGCACCGTTGAGTAGTAGATTAGGTAACTTTGCTGGTAGCACTTCTGGTTCTTGTAAACTGCCATCAAAGTTATCGAGCATCCTAACTGTTTGCTTATCTATATCTTCAATCATTTCATCTGCAATTCTCTGTAATTTTGCCTCCGTGTACCTCATAGCAGCTGGCGGGTCCCTGTCTATTGAACCGAAGTTTCCTTGCCCTTCAACAATTGGATAGCGCATAGCCCACGGCTGTGCCATCCTCACAAGTGCGTCGTATATGGAAGCATCTCCATGTGGGTGGTACTTACCCATGACCTCACCAACGATACGCGCCGCCTTTTTGGATGATTTACTATGCGCAAGACCAAGTTCATACATAGAGTAAATGATTCTTCTTTGGACTGGTTTGAGTCCATCTCGCACGTCTGGAATTGCACGACCTATTATGACACTCATAGAGTAACTCAAGTATGACTTGACGAGTTCATCTTCCAGTACACGGTCGATTACATTCGTTGCGTTTGATGGATTCTCAGTCGCCCCTTCATTTCCATTGTTCATACCGCGATTAAGCTCGCGATCTATTTCATCACTCATTACTATGCCTCCCTACCACTTTCAATATTTTTCTATGTTTTTGATAACACGCATGTGTCAATGTGTGCTAAGCTGAAATTTTGTGCTAATTTGTCAGGAAATCTTTGCACCAGGTTCTATGTCCCCTGAAACTGTCAATAATCTGAGTTGACCATCCTTCTTTGCTGCCAATAACATGCCTCTCGACTCTATGCCCATCAACTTTGCAGGCTTAAGATTTGCTACAACAATTATCAATCTACCGACGAGTTCTTCCGGGCTATAGTATTGTGCTATTCCAGCAACTATCTGTCTCTTACCAAGCTCGCCGAGGTCGATCTGCAATTTAACCAACTTTTCAGATTTTTGTACTCTTTCCGCTTCAAGTATCTTGGCAACTCTGAGGTCCACTCTTTTGAATGTGTCAATATCCAAGAATTCTTCCGTTGTTACCACATTTTCAGCCTTACTGTCGCTTGTTTCTTTCACTTCCAGCTTTTTTTCTTCTTCTGGTTTGTTATTCAGTTTTTCCATTTTATCTACCTCCGTGTTCGTCTTCTCACTTTCTATCTTTTCCATCTTCTTGAATAGTGGCTCGCCATGTATAATGCTCTTCCCCTTTAGGTTGTTCCACCCTTCCAATACATGATCAGTGAACACAGGTTCCATGGAAAGTCTTCTGTAAACTTCTGCAGAAGAATTGGGCATAACTGGGGATGCAAGCGTCGCAACTTTCATTATGTTCTCTGTCACGATTGCCAAAACTGTGCCAAGTCTTTCCATCTTCCCCTCTTTCGCCAACGTCCACGGTCTTGTTTCATCAAAATACTTGTTGAGTGAAGATATGAACTGCCACAGGTGATCTAACGCATCTGTGATTTTGTATCTTTCCATAAGCTCTATGTAAGTTCTTTTGGTTTCTTCGTATTCTTCTAAGAGTTTCCTATCGATGTCTTCCAATGTTTTGATCTCCGGTATCTTTGAATCAAAGTGCTTCTTGATCATTGCAAGCGTTCTGTGTAGTAAATTACCGTAGTCATTTGCCAGATCAGAATTCAATCGTTTTATGAGGTTCTCTTCCGAGAAGTCACCATCTCTACCAAACATTACATCTCGTGCAAGGTAGTATCTGACAACATCGTTCCCATATTTGTTCATGTATTCTCTCGGATCTATTGCATTTCCCAGAGATTTACTTATCTTCTGTCCATTAACAGTCAACCAACCGTGTGCGTATACCTTTTTAGGCAAAGGTAAACCCACAGACATTAACATGGCAGGCCAAATAAGGCTATGGAATCTGTTGATTTCCTTGCCTATCAAATGTAAATCGGCGGGCCACCATTTTTCAAACGTCTCTAAATTATCAGGATAGCCGATGGCTGAAACATAGTTTATCAAGGCGTCAACCCAAACATATATCACATGTTGTGGGTCATCTGGCATCGGAATGCCCCACTTTAGTGTTGTTCGCGTTATGGATAAATCTTTTAAACCAGATTCCAGAATCTTGAGCATCTCATTTCTTCTGAAATCCGGCTCAACAAATTCTGGATTCTCGGTGAACAGTTTTAAAAGCGATTCGTTGTATTTTGAAAGTTTGAAGAAGTAATTTTCTTCCTTTATGAGTTGAACTTCTCTCTTGCAAGTTGGGCATATTTTATGGCCATGCTCATCCATCTCGAGTTCGTCTTCATTCCAGTAAGTCTCGCAAGGAACACAGTACCATCCCTCGTATGTACCTTTGTATAAGTCACCATTTTCCAACATCTTCGAAACGAAATACTGAACTGTCCTCACATGTGACTCATCGGTTGTTCTGACAAAATAATCGTTTGTTATGCCAAGGTCTTTCCAAAGCTGTTTAAATTTCCCAGCTAATTCGTCACATAATTGCTTAGGTTCAATCCCCTTTTGCCTTGCCGCTTGTTCGATTTTTTGACCATGCTCATCTGTTCCAGTGAGATAAAAGACGTCGTATCCCATCATCCTCTTATATCTTGCGATTATATCGCCCATAATCGTAGTATACGAACTACCGATGTGTGGTTCTGCATTAACGTAATAGATAGGTGTTGTTATGTAAAACTTTTTCACAGTGTGGCACCTCCAAATGTTCTCTTCTTCTATTATTTTATACGAGTTTTAACATGAATTCTCATATAAAATTATATCACACAACTTAGTAACGGATGTGAAGAAATAGAAAACATTAACAAAACAAATATTTCGCACACACTTTTGTCACATTCTCACTAAATCGTTATTTAGAGCGAAATTCAACAGCAAAGGGTGGCATTTGCCACCCTTCGATTGTCTATCGATCGTCTAACTATTTATTCTCTCTATTTAATTATGCCCCTTGATACTTCTTTCCTCTTCGATTTTGGGTTTTAAAAATTAATCTTCGTATTCAAACAATTCTTTCAATGGTGGAATAAGGTCCAAGTATCTCTTATAGTAATTGAGTTTCCAGCCAGGTCTTATAAGGTTGACATCTTTTATCACCGGATTCAGTTTCAGCAGTTCATCTTCTGAAACAGCTAATCTGTAAGCAATTTGCCTGAACGTATCTCCAGGTTGCACAGTGTATTGCAATGCAATGTAGACTGATCTGTTCATATCTTCTTGCAAATTGATCGTCTCGCCACCGACGATTGTCTTGATGTTTTCAAGAAGGATATTGGCAACTGGAACTTCAAAGTCCTTTACAACTTTGCCAGCAAATATAGGATTATCGCCGTACGTTCTTAGAGATGGTAGGGACACAAAGAATTGATCACTATCACTTATGGGTTTACCGGCAAAATCAAGTCGTCTGATTGTACCATCGTTTATGACGTTCTCATACTGGATATTTTCAAACAAATCTATTATCCAAGGTTCTTTTGATAACAAAGAACTAAATACTATTCTGCTATCGCTGAATTTTATGTACTTTGAGTAGGAAGCTACGAGATTTCTAATATCCATTCCCGTCATCTGCACGAGTTTTACAGTAGTTGTCTTTCCAACCATCTTGTATATATCTTTTCTCGTTACTATGCCTTCTGCCAATCCGCTATAATTGGGATTGAAGACGTTCCATATTCCAGCACTTGCTTTCGTGTAATCGATGATAGATTTATTCACTATCTCTGTTATCAAGTTGTCTTCAAGAATCGCCATGTATTTGTGAAATCCAACGGTTATGGTAGAGTCAAGGACCCTTTCGTTCAACCAATTTTCAACGGGTGCTTCATATTGTTCTGCCCAAGAGAGTATTGGTTGTGAGACTTCTACACTAGCCATGTCAACGTTTTTGATGCTGATATCTTTAATGGCCCACTTGTTAGAAACTTTATTTAATTTTATGTTTATCTCATTTATCGATGAACCATCTGCTCCTGGTATGGAATATGCCTTATTGTTATTTGTCCCAGTGTAAACGATGGCTTCATTACCGAAGAGGAACACATCTACATCTTTGGCAAATTCTTTCACAAGTCGATCCCCTATATTCAAATCACTTTCAAGTGCTAACTTCTTCCCAGTTATTGGGTCGTTGGTTATACCACCGCTCGTTGCAAGGACGATTACGTCTGGCTTTACTTGCTCTTTTAATTTGGTCAGCTTCTCTTTTATCACTTTTACTTGGTCATCAAATGTCATCTTACCGTAGTTCGGTGTAACACCGATTGTGGCTACCTTGAGACCGTTGGGAAGAACCTTGGTATAGTAAGTATAAACCTTAGTATTAAGACCTTTTAGATTTCCAGCGAGTGTGTATCCTTTGAATTTTCCGATTAAGTTTTCCAACCTGTCTTGCTCTAAGGAAAGTTCAAAAGTACCCGGTACGAATACATCATATCCAATTTGGTTGAAGAGCGTCATAACTGGGTTGTCTGGTTTGTCGATGTAGTAGTCACCGAAAGGACTTCCGTAGGTGAGATTACCCGTATCGATTAAGACCAAGTTTTCATTGTTCGATTTTAATTCTTGAACGTAAGAATAAATTGGAATCAATCCTTTTGCCTCGAATGACTCCGTAAAGTAATTGTACGGAACTACATTCCCGTATACGTTTGAGCTGTGGAGAATAACCACATCAGCCTCGGTTGCTGAAGGTCCAGCTCCAAGGGCAAAAATGTAGAACAGAACGATAAACAGTATGCTCATAATAGGTTTTTTCATGTTCTTACCTCCTCATCCACCAACTTTTTATAGCAGTCTTTACATACTGCAATATATTTTTCTTTTCCACCAACATCGATTATACCACCATCAATTTTCTTTTTGTAAGAAAGTGTACCTGTATACTCGCCACATATCTCACACACTGCCTTTTTCTTGATCACCTCGTCGGCTAGTGCCATGAGTGATGCTGTCGTTGGAAATGGCTGCCATAGATAATTCAAATCCAACCCAGCACAGTACACATCCACACCATCAGCCGTCATATCCTTAACTAAATACGTTATATCATTTTCAAAGAAGTGCACCTCGTCTATGAAAATTGCATCCGGTTTTTCATCAAGGTTCTTGTAAATGGTCTCCATCTCATCAAGGTTTTTCACCACAGTTGCGGGCATCTTGAATAATTTGTGAGTTACGACATCATCGGCACTGTACCTAACATCTATCTGTGGTTTGAAGATCTTTATCTTCTTTCGACCAAGCTCATAAATTTCAGCAAAATTCAAGAGTTCAGTCGTCTTTCCAGAATACATTGGTCCAGTTATCACGGTGAGTTTCCCAATCTGCTGCAAGTTATACACCTCCGTCTCTATCAGCATCTTTTGCAAAGCACAACATCACAAGCATCATAAGCACAATGACAAGCAATAAGCAAGAACAATTTTTGAGGGATTTATAAGAAACTTTGTAAGAAATCGAGTAATTTCTGATATAATTATATCAAAAAAGGGAGGTTATGTATACCTTGAATAGTGGAAATAATGTAAAAATTTTGGTAGACACGCATGCTCACTTGCATATGAATCAGTTCGATACAGACAGGGATGACGTATTGAAAAGGGCTAGTACATTAGAGCTTGTCATAAACGTTTCTACAAGCCTTTCCGACATTGACGATACCATAAAAATCGCAAATCTGTGTGGCAATACATTCGCAGCTATAGGTATTCATCCACACGATTCCAAAGATGTTGGTAATGATTATCTTGATATAATTCAAAAAAAGATAGATATTCAAAAGAGAGGTAAGAGAATCATCGCTATCGGTGAAATCGGTCTGGATTATTTTAGAAATATGTCACCGATAGATACGCAGAAAAAGGTCTTTGCAGAGCAACTTATGCTTGCTCAAGAAAACGATTTACCGGTGATTCTCCACATTCGAGATGCTTACGAAGATGCATACGATATACTGAAAACAGTTGGTATACCTGAAAAAAGGGGTATTGTCCACTCATTTAGCAGCGATGAAAATTGGGCAAAGAAGTTCGTAAAATTGGGATTTAAACTGGGAATTGGTGGACCTATCACATATCCGAAAAACGATTTGCTGAGAAGTGTGGTCAAAATAGTAGGTGTAGAGAATATAGTTACCGAAACAGATTGTCCTTATTTGCCACCTCAACAGTATAGAGGAAAGCGCAACGAACCAATTTACGTTTCGTACGTTGTTGACACGCTGAATGTTATCTTTGAATGCGACATCTCTACGATAGTCTTTGAAAACGCATTGCAACTTTTTGGATTGACAAAAATTGGCGGAGCTGGTTTGAGATGATCGAAGCAATAACTGGAAAGTACATTGGTAGAAATGAAGGTAATCTGTTAGTTAAAACTGGGGATTTCGTATTAAGGATAGTATCGGATCTCGATAGCTTTTCTGACTGTAAGGAAAACGATGAGATAACAGTTTATACGAAACTCATAGTTACCCAAGACGATATATCGATCTATGGATTTGATTCGAAGAGTAAAAGAACCATCTTTGAAAAGCTTATAAAAGTATCGAAACTTGGTCCCAAAACGGCAGTCAAAATCCTCTCTTCAACAACGGGAGAATTTCTCTCAAATGCGATAGCTACAGGAGATGTTGAAAAACTTGCGTCTATACCCGGAATTGGTAAGAAAACTGCCGAAAGGATTGTGACAGAATTAAAAGACGAATTTGAACCATCCGAGGTAGATGATGTATCCATTGAAGCAATAGAGGCTTTGATTTCATTGGGATACAGCAGAACATTGGCAAGGAATGCTGTAAAGAGAGTTGGAAAGGAAAAGGATGTTGCCAAAGTGATAAAAGAAGCTTTGAGAATACTCTCGAGTGGTACATGATTAACAAAATTAACAAACGTGGATGGTCCAAAAGAACAAAGGGATGATACTATGGGGTAGAGATCGGTGGCGTTAGTGCTAGACCCGCAATAGTCAATCCTATGTTGGGTTACAAACTAGATCCGGGAGAACCGGGAATACCTTCTGGTGCCCCTGCGAGCCAAAGTGTGCTCAGAGTGCTTAATCAGGAATTAGCAAACTACATGGATTTTAAGAAACAAGCTGCTGAGCAAGGTGGATTTGTCATTGGCGGTGGCATATATTTGGATTTGAGAAGGCGTGGTTCTTTTCTTGCCGCCGTTGCAGGAAAAACAAAGGTCTTCATGTATCTACCCGGCGATAAGACAGGGCAGAATGCAAAGGCCCCAAGTCAAGAAGATAGTGGCTCTGCACAGAACAGTACTGAAAATGGTACCTCTGTCGACGATGCAAAAAAGACCGAAGTAAGCAGAAAAATAGACGAGCTGTACAACAAACTTGCCATGTCAAGTGACCCATACGAAAGGCAACAATTAGAACAGCAGATAGTGATGTTAACCATGGCAATGAACGCACTTGTGGCAGGAATGAAAATGCCAGAGTTTTTAATTGGTATGTTATTAAACACTGCAGTTTAATGGAGTCAATATAGTGATCTATATAGTTTAGGCATGTTAACAACATTGTCTGATAACCGAATGGAGGGATACGTGTTGAAATTGTCGCAAATAATCGAAGAAGTTGGATTAAAAAGTGTATATCTACACAACGATTGCGAGATAGAACATGGATATGTGGGAGATTTGTTGAGCATTGTCATGCGTTCTGCAAAAGAGAATTCCATTTGGATGACTGTGCAGAGCCACGTTAATATCGTTGCTGTAGCTACATTGACAGGTATCAGGGCTATTGTTTTGTGCGAGGGGATGGAATTTCCAGAAGATACACTTCAAAAGGCGCAAGAAGAGGGAATAAGTTTGCTTGTAACAGAGGAAAATGCATACAGAGTCTCTGGAAAGATTTACTCACTCGGTGTAAGATAAATCGAACAAGATATCATAAAAATAGAAAAGGTCGAAATGATTGGAATGACTGAGAGTATTGGGAATGAGTTCTTACCTAATGAAAATAAAGTGTACAAGGCTGATCTACACATACATTCTTGTTTGTCCCCTTGTGCGGATTTGACGATGGTTCCATCTACTGTATGCACAAAAGACATTGATATATTGGCAATAACAGACCATAATACCGCTGAAAATGTAGCGGCTTTTGTTTGTTTGTGTAGAGATAAAGTCGTGATACCTGGAATAGAAATCCATACGTTTGAAGATGTACACATACTTGGCTATTTTTCAACGCTTTCAGATGTAATGGAAGTTTCCAAGATTGTGAGTGAGAACACGAATCCATTTCCATATGATCCTGAGACATTTGGGTATCAACTCTTGCTCAACGAATCGGAAGACTTTATAGGGATGCTCGACAATTATTTGGGATTTCCAACGAATTTGAGCATAGATCAGACGATCGATTTGATTGAGAAACATAATGGATTAGCTGTTTTTGCTCACGCTGATCGAAAGTTCGGTGTTATTTATCAACTTGGCATGCTACCAAAAAATGCGCACTTCGTCGAAGTGAGAAAAAGGGAAACTTGGCAAGAACTCAAAAGTACTGGTCACATAGTGCTTACATCTTCAGATGCACACGTTCCAGGTGAAATAGGTTCGAGAAAAATCTTCTTCCAAAATGATGCATTCAGCGGTAAAATTGATGCACATAGCGTTATCTCAGCTGTGGCATTGGGGAGGTTCAGAACAATTTGGGATTGATAACACTTTCGGACCATCTACACGACATAGCAGAGAATTCAGTGAATGCTGGTGCAAAAAACGTAACTATTGTCGTTGAAGAGACTTCAGAAACTTTCTTCTTTTCCGTTGAAGATGATGCAGGAGGTATACGGCCAGACATATTTGAGAAGATATTTGACCCCTTCGTCACTACGAGAAAAAAGGAGATACGGAGGGTGGGACTTGGTTTGCCGTTTCTCAAGCAAGCGGCAGAAACTACCGGTGGATATGTAAGAGTAGAAACTGAGTTTGGAAAGGGTACAAAGACTGAAGTGCTATTCTACAAATCAAACATCGATTGCCAGCCAGTTGGTAATTTGCCACAGACCTTCCTCGTTTTGTTACTCAACGGTGGAATAGAATGGCACATAAAGAGATGCTACAATTCGAGTTGCTATGAAATAGATACGCAAACATTATCAAAATACGTTGGCCAGCTCGACTCTCCAGGCAAGATAAGTTTAGTATCTGACATGTTGGAAGAGTTGGAAAACTCATTGATCGAAGAAGAAAAAATCTGATCTCGTAAGGGAGGGAGTTAAGTGAAAGTAGTAAAAAGATTGTTTGTATTAATGTTGATCACATTTTCTGCTTTTGCATTTTCATTCACACTTAAAGATGTACAGTTCGATGGACTCAAGGCTGTGACAAAAGATGAATTGTTGCCACTGTATCAAAATTATCTGGGTAAAGATGTGAATGAAAATGCCGTAAACGCTATACTATCATCCATCGACGAAACTGGCTATTTTGAAAGTATCGATTACGAACTTGTAGATGACTCGGCGACGGATACAAAGATTTTGAAGATTAGACTTGTCGAGAATGCACCTGTAAAAAAGGTCTCGATTGAGATAAATGGCCCGGGGACAATAAGTGTGGAGACCTTGCAGAGTTCAATTACTCTACTTGAAAACAAACCATTCAGCTTCACGAAGTTCTGGGAGAGTATAGACAAAATTGCAAGTGCTTATTCAAGTCAAGGTTACATGGTTGCAACACCGCGCAGTCAAGATAAGTCGTTTGCATTCGTCTACGTAACTGGCTCAGTTGGCGATGATGAAACGGTGACATTCAAAGTAAACGAGTACGTACTCTACGATGTTAATTTTGAAATTGTCTCCCAAGATGATGAATTCAAAAAGGAATTTGAAACAATACAAAGCAAGCTGAGCGTCAAAAAATATGTTGATTACGAAAAGAAAGATTGGTTCATGAAGATATTCGATAGTGAGAAAGATTACGTGATGACACTCCAATCACTTCAGACCCTATTTCAAGATTTGACAAAGTACATTTTTGTAAAGATTGTCAACGTATCCACCGAGGAAGTCGAATCAAAGTATCCCGCAAAAGTCATTACCTTAACGGTTACGGACAATACTGTATTGACCCAACCAGTCTACTTGAAAGGGATAAATACAAAGGGTAACACGTTATTTACGCAAAACGAATTGATTGGCGAGACTAGCGAAGGCACGTATACAAATCTTGCAGTGCTTAAGAAGATGCAAGATGTAAAGGATAAGTACGACAAAGCTGGATATTTCATAGATTTAAATCTTGAAGCTGGTGATGATAATACAATCAATATATTGATAACTGAACTAAAAGTAAGAAACGTAAAGGTAGAAGGAAATAGCGTTACCAAAGATTACGTCTTCAACGATTTAATATACGTCAAACCAGGTGATTTTCTTAAGAGAGACGCATTGCAGCTGACTTATACGGAAATTTACAAATCTAATTTCTTCGATTCAGTAGATTTTAACATACAACCCGTTGAAAACGACAATTCACTTGTTGATGTTGCAGTAGTACTCACAGAAAAGGCGAAGAAATTCGATTTCCAAGGTGGAATTGTGTATGCACCAGTTACCGATAGCAGTAAACAGTGGTGGGAAGGTTTTGGCGGTACATTGTCACTCTCAACAACAAATCCAACTGGAAACGGCGAGAATGTGTCGCTCAATTTCCAAAGAGACTTCACCTCGACACAACTGTCATTTACCAGTGGGATAAGGAAACCATTTGAATGGCCAGTTATATTGAGTGGTTCCGTTAATTATCAGGGTGTAACATCAGATGGTACAACAACGACAAATGTCTCCTACTCTGCTGGATTGAACACGTTAAAAACACAGCTTGGTCAATTCGGTATCAGTGTAAAATACGAAGACACAACGGAATCTAGCAGTACAAGTGTCACTTCGAGTACACTTTCTTTTCCAATAAGTTACGTCTATGAAACACTCGATAGTCTTTATGTACCGATGAAAGGATACTCATTCTCGTTGACTGGAACAAAGTACTTGCCAATATCTGTTAACGGGTCCGATGCACTCAGTTATTCTGCAGAATTGACATTGCATTTCCCACTTACAAAAGACATATCATTTGCATCAAGAGTACTTGCAGGACAAGTATTTCAAACGTCTGGAAAAGAAATAACCTATAGTCTCGCTGGACTAAACCAAGTGAGAGGTGTAAAAACAAGCCTAACAGGTTCTGTAATTGGTTTGACCAACAACGAAATAAGATTCAAACAGGAAAATGCACTCACTTATCTCTCGCTCTTCTACGATGCTGGATTCGTATCGAATGACTATGATTTCCAAAACATTGAGATGGCGTTTGGTGCTGAACTTGGAATCAATGTGCCACTGTTTGGACTATTGAGGCTTGGTTTTGGTGTCCCAGTAAATAATCCATCCCAGCCAAATACATTCATACTAATCGGTAAGACATTCTAAATTCTAACATATCATGCACTTTATAGGGTGAGAAGATGGCAGATGTAACTGATTTAGTAAACCATTTGGAAGGAATAAGAGATGAGGCAAGGACACTTGTAGAAACAAGATGGGAAGAATTTGAAAACCTTAAAAAAAACGGCGATGAAGAGGAATTATTTGCCGAACTCAGCTTTTGCGTGCTAACGGCAAATTGGAGTGCTCAAGGTGGCATAAAGGCTCAAAAAACAATAGGAAGAGGCTTTGCAACATTGCCACAAGAAGAACTTGCAGAAATGCTCGTAAGTGTCGGACATAGGTATCCTCAAGCACGTGCTGAGTATATAGTGTCCAACAGATGGATAATAGGCCGTTTGAAGGCACTTATCGAAGAACCAGATCCCAGGGAGTTCCTCGTAAAGAACGTAAAGGGGTTGGGATGGAAAGAGAGCTCGCATTTTTTGAGAAACGTGGCATTCTGTGATTATGCGATATTGGACAAACATGTCTTGAGAGTAATGCAGCGTTATGGATTAATAGACGAGATACCAAAAGGATGGACGAAAAAGAAGTATTTAGATTACGAAGAAAGGTTGAAAAGGGTCTCAGAGAGTTTCGGAGAGTGTTTGGGAAAGTTTGACCTTTACTTATGGTATATGATAAAACATACTGTAGATAAATGATATTTATCTCAAGTATCTCAGCAGCGGAAGGGAGGGAAGAGCACAATGTTTGTTCTATTGTATTATTGTGCTCGTATTATATGAGACTCATCGAAAGTGTTCCCAATTTCAGTGAGGGAAGAAGGGAAGAAATCGTAAGGCAGATCATCGAACAGGCCAACAAGTATCCGAAGGTCAAAATGCTTGATTGGTCGATGGACAAAGACCACAATAGGTCCGTTGTCACAATAGTTGGTGACCCTGACCAAGTCCTTGACGCACTGTTTGATATGACAAAAAAGGCTGCAGAACTGATAGATTTGAGGTATCACAAGGGTGAACATCCGAGGATGGGGGCAACTGACGTTATTCCTCTTGTCCCATTAGTTGGCACAACAATGGCAGAATGTGTAGAATGGTCTAAAAAACTGGGTGAGAGAATTGGAAGAGAATTGAACATTCCAGTCTATTTGTATGAGCGAAGTGCAAGTGTACCGGAAAGGGAGAATCTGTCTGAGATTAGAAAAGGTGAATTCGAAGGTTTCTTTGAAAAAATAAAGAATCCAAGATGGAAACCAGATTTTGGGCCTGAGAAAGTACACGAAACCGCTGGAGTGACCGCTGTCGGTGCCAGAGAATTTCTCATTGCATTCAATGTAGAGCTTGGAACGAATAATGTGGAGATTGCCGATAAAATAGCTAAAGCCGTTCGAAATATCAGTGGTGGGTACAGATACGTCAAGGCAATGGGCGTCGAGCTGAAAGAAAAGGGCATAGTCCAAGTATCAATGAACCTCACAAACTACAAGAAATCACCGATATTCAGAGTTTTTGAAACGATAAAGAGAGAAGCACAGAGGTATGGTGTACCGGTCGTCGGGTCTGAGATCATAGGTATGGTACCTCTCCAAGCAATTGTGGATACGTTCTCTTGGTATCTACAACTAGATGAATTCTCGATGAATAGGGTCATAGAGCAAAGGCTTATGGACGAAATTACGAAAGATTGATAAAAGAATTTTTGGGAGATGCAATTGCATCTCCTTTATTTTTGTGGTATAATAATTCGTAGTACGAACCAATTGTGCTTATAGCACACAGGAAATATTAGGAGGTGAGATCTATGGAATATCGAAAAGTTGGTAAGTGGGGAGTAAAGATCAGTGAGCTTTCGATCGGTTCATGGCTAACTCTTGGAAATCAGTTGGATTATGAGGGAACAAGAAAGATCATAAGATACGGTGTTGAAAACGGTGTTAATTTCATTGATACAGCTGAAGGATATGCTGATGGGATTGCAGAATCGATACTCGGTAAAGTGCTGAAGGAATACCGTAGAGAGGATCTTGTTGTCTCAACGAAGATTTTCTGGGGTGGAAGTGGTCCAAACGATCAGGGACTTTCCAGAAAACACTTGATAGAAGGTATCAGGAATTCGCTAAAGAGATTGCAGTTGGAGTATGTAGACATCGTCTATTGCCACAGGCCTGATCCTCAAGTACCGATGGAAGAAGTAGTTTGGGCAATGGATCAAATCCTGCGCAACGGGCAAGCTCTTTATTGGGGAACGAGCGAATGGAGCGCTGAACAGATAGAAAAGGCACACATCGTTGCAAAAGAATTGAATTGCATGCCTCCTATAGTTGAGCAGCCACAGTACAACTTGATCGTAAAGAAGCGTGTTGAGGAGGAGTACGCTCCGATATATGCGAAATATGGGATGGGACTGACTACGTTTAGCCCATTGGCATCTGGCGTACTGAGTGGCAAGTATCTCGATGGGATACCGGAAGGTTCTCGTTTGGACAGATGGCCCTGGTTGAAAAAGTCAATGGAAGAGAGAGGAATATTTGAAGGAGAAACTGTGAACAAGCTCAAGAGGATAAGAGAGATTGCAACAAGTTTAGATGCCACTATGTCACAACTTGCACTTGCATGGTGCTTGAAGAACAAGAACGTCAGCAGTGTCATACTCGGTGTCAGTTCACTAAACCAGCTCGCAGAAAATCTTAAGGCAGTCGAAGTAAAAGAGAAGATCACCGACGAGATTTATAGAGAACTTAGTTCAATGTTTTGATTTTTTGCCATAAAAGTATCTTAAAAAGGCCGAGAAAATGACTTCTCGGCCTTTTTGCAATACAATTTTCGTGTTAGATTGGTACCAAATTAGGTGTTCAATTCAAATGTATAGAACTTGAATGGCTTAAAATCGAATGTAACACAATTATCTTTGATTTCTAATTCTTGGAGCTTATTTTCAAGCACATCCACTAAAGAGACCTTTCCCATTTCCTTGGCACTTTGCGCGGATAGCTTTATAGCTGAAGTACCTGAACTGCCGACGCTTTCCAGTATCCTTAGATACAATTTACCATCTGTCTTCCTGAATGAAAGAATCCTGAAGTTATCGTTCAGTACCTGTACGTTGATAAAAGGTGCTGCAATCTTTCCATTGAATATAGTCATTTTTCTATTAAGACTCTCCGCACGTTTATAGAACTCTTTTACATCGCAAGATGGATGGACATATATAGAGTACGTAAACTCGTGATAACCTTCGTCAGCATAGAAATCCGGATAGATTCCGGCCTTTAATAGTGTCATCTCCATCGTTGAACCATTCACCTTGTGGCCATATTTCCCATCGTTGATAATACACACGCCGTAGTCGTACTGAGAGAGGTCTACCCAACTATGTGCAAGCACTTCAAAACGTGCTTGCTCAAAATTTGTGTTATTGTGAGTAGGTCTCTCTATGTATCCACCATCTATATCGTACTTTGCATATCTACTCAATATATTCGTTGGAAATAGCACTTTAAGCAGCGTTCTTCTGTGATGCCAATCCAATTTCGTGTGGACTTTTAGTTCATCACTACCCCTTTCCAGAACGTAGAACTGCTCAATCGTACTTGAATCGAACAAGTATACGACACGTATGACCTGTCTAATCGAATTTTTTTCTACAAACTCTATCTTGGAAGCACTCAACCTGCGTTCTGAACCTTTACTCCTCACATCTATATCCCAATTTTCCCAATATGCAGGTACATCTCCATATACAGTGAGTAAATTACCCGCATGTTCAAAAGCCCATTTTCCAAGTGGCTTGTTGAAAACATTGACTGAGCCATCCTCGTTGACGATGACCTTTAGTTTCTCATTTTCCATCGAATAGTTGCTTACTCGCTTTTGTGCCTGCAAATCTGCTCCATCATCCAATTTGCCATCTTCCATATCTGCAATTCTAAATGTCCTAAAACCAAGTCCAGGTATTTTCTCACCGCTATCGTACACGTACGTTCCATCAAATGTTTTTGCACAATCAATCTGTTTATCACCATCGAACACTCTTGCTGGCTTGTCATAGATAAAGTGGACACCCTGCTCAAAAGAAGAGGGGTTAAAAAGTGTAATGTAATCTGTATGCTGCTCTGTTTTTGATTCAACTATACTCTTTTGAATCTTGATACATTCTTCGATCACGTACTTCAGTTCATTTTCGGCATCTTCGTACACTTCTCTGATGGCCGAACCAGGAAGGATATCGTGAAATTCGTTGCGCAACAACATCTTCCACAATTCATCTATGGGTTCTTGATAATTACCGTCGAAGAGTGCGTTTATGATTTCGGTATTTCTCAATTCATTCTCTGCACGTCTGTGCAGTTTTTTCGTGCGGCTTTGAGATGTAAGCGTTCCTCTGTGTAGTTCCAAATACAACTCACCATCCCAAACGGGCAATTTAGCACTGTCGATTTTCTGATCCAACCTTTCCAGAAACTGTTCGGCAGTGGAGTACTCAACGTGCGGTACACCAGGTATCTCGTTTAATGGTACATAATTTTCACACATCTCTTCTGTAGGCCCGCCACCACCATCGCCATAACCAAACGATAGGAAAAACTCATTTGTTATATCCTTCTGTCTGAAGTTACTGAACGTATTTATCAAAGACTTTGCATTGACGTTACCGTTGTATCCATATTCAACATTCTTGAAATTGTAGTAAATTACTTCAGAGGCATCTATCCCTCTCCAGAGACATATATCGTACGGAAAATCGTTGGCCTCGCTCCAATTAAGTTTTGTCGTGACAAAGTAATCTATACCCGACTGTTTCATCACCTGAGGCAATATCCAAGAAAAGCCAAACACGTCCGGAAGCCACGCAACTTTACTCTTTACGCCGAACTCCTTGAGAAAGAACTTTTGACCGTAATAGAATTGCCTTATCAATGATTCGATGCTTGGCACATTGCAATCGGATTCAACCCACATACCACCGACTGTTTCCCATCGCCCGCTCTTGATCAATGATCTGATCTCCTCAAAAACTTGAGGATGAGATTTTTTCACGTCTGTGTACATCTGCGCTGAAGATTGAATGTAGATGAATTGTGGATATCTCTTTGCCAATTGTATTGCATTCGAGAATGTTCTAACTATCTTTCTCTTCGTTTCGTCTATTGGCCAAAGCCAAGCATAATCGATATGTGCGTGCCCTGCAACGAATGCCTTACCAATTTTCGGGAATAGTTCATTCAACTTTCTTATCTTACTTCTATATACATCGAATGACTCCACCAAACTCGTTTTCACTTTTTCATCATATACACATTCATCGGGAAAGTCTGGATGAGACCAAGTTGACATCACTTGGTCGAAGATACTTGGATTTTCCGTAATTGTCTTGATGTAAACACTGCTGGACCTAGGAACGTACAAACTAGACAAGAATTCATCCGTCACATCTATGAGCGCCTTTGCAAGGTTTTCGTCTTTAGTTTCATTGGCAACTTCTACAACATTCTTCGCAAAGTTCAGAACCTTCCACATATCTTCATCGTACACAATCCACTTTGCATACTTGAAAACACTCTCTTCCCTTGAACCGAAAAGTCCCCTTGCAACGGTCTGTACCTCGATCTCATGCTTCTGTTCATCGCAAAATGGTGTCAAATTGATTTCTCTGTGATATTCATTTATCTCACCGTATGGTTTTTCATCTATCAAAACCAAACTCTCTCCGCCAAACCAACCGCGTAGATAAAGCTTCTCGTTCGGCTTTAGTTTTTCAAATGCAAATGCATTCTTGAAATGGACAGGATTACCGGAGTAATCCCAAGTGTACGGAGTTTTTATGACCTTATCATAGTAAGTCCATCCATCGAAAGACTCTTTCCTCACGATGGTAAATGGTAAAAGTTCTCCAAGTAACCTGTAAAGTCGTCCAATTTCTCGATCTCTGCTCCGTTCCATAGCTATCCTCCTCTATTTATCTAGCCAGCAAAGAAACTCTCGCCGACAATTGTAACACACTGCATTAGTTCAACACATTTCAAATGTCAACACTGTTTGTTAGATTATTCATGGTGGGTACAACCACATGATTCTCGTACGACCAGTTCTGCATTTATAAGGATATCATTGCTGATTTTCTCACCTTTTAAAACACTGATCATCATAGAGGCAGCAGTCTCACCCATCTTAACAAGATCTTGTTTAACCGTAGTAAGTTTTGGTTCAACCATTTTAGCCACAAACTCATCGTCAAATCCAACAATACTGACATCATCTGGAATTGATATACCGCTTTTTATCAAATGGAATGCACCTCTTACTGCAAGCATATCGTTGCAAAAGAAGATACAATCTATGTCCTTTTCCTTTACCAAATTAGGTAATCTTCCAAAATCACCATCTATTCGGTCTATTATCATTACTTCTGGTTTTCTCTTAAGTCCTTTTGAAATTCCGCTGAATCTTTCTGAAACACTTGATATACTCATATCTTCGCTAGTTACAAACAATGCTCTGGTTACATTGTGAGCTCTTAACATATGCTCGCCAAGTACCTTACCTCCAATATAATTATTTGTTAGCACTGACGGTATCTTAGTAGGCATAGGGATACTTCTGTCGACAAAGACTATAGGGAAGTTACTCTGTGCAAGACTTCTCAGAAAATGATTATTGATAGAATCTTGAGTGGGTTCCATCAACAGACCATCTATATCTGTGGAAATGAGCTGATTCAATATCTGCTCTTCCTCTGAGACATTTTTTCCTTGCTCAAAGGCAAATATCTTGACACCTACAGAAGAAAGGAATTTCACTGCGCCATACATGATCTGTTTACTATTTATTACTACTCCGACGCGCTTGTGTGCTACTGCGTTGATTTCAGTAACAAACGTTCCAACTCCCGGTACTTTTGAGATAATGCCGTTCTTTTCTAGTTCATCGAGTGCCTTTCTCACAGTAACTCTTGTGGTACTAAACATTCTAGCAAGTTCATTTTCCGATGGTATTTTGTCTCCTGCAGACAATTTTCCAGACAGAATCAGATCTTCGAGATACTTGAGTACTCTAATATAAGTAGGTACCATGTGTAAGTCTCCCTTCAAAAATTTCTCAACTCTTCATTCCAGACAATTTTATACCTTCGATTAGGTATTTCTGAGCAAACAAGAAGAAAATCAACGTGGGAAGAAACGTTAACGTAGCTGCCGCCATTGCTTGGTTCCAATACGTTCCGTACCTATTCATAAACATCGGCATACCCAAAGCGAGCGGGTATTTTTCTTCACTCGTGATGTAAATCAATGGCCCCATGTAGTTGTTCCAACTTCCTATGAATGTAAAAAGTGATATCAGTGCCAGTACAGGTTTAGACAACGGTAGCATAATCTTTCTAAAAATCGTCCAATCATTCGCCCCATCAATTCTTGCAGCTTCAATCATATCGTTTGGGATCGTTGAGAAAAACTGCTTGATCAAAAAGACATTCATTGCACCTCCACCGAGAAATGCCGGCACAATTAATGGTAGAAATGTATCCAACCAGCCAAGATTCTTGAATATCATGAATGTTGGGACCATAGTAACGGCACCTGGAATCATCACAGTGCTCAGCATGATAAAGAACATTGCATCTCTACCCTTCCAATTTACCTTAGAGAATCCGTAAGCTACAAGTGGTGCTGATACAATTACCCCTACTAGATTACCCGCTGTTATAATGACAGTATTGAGAAAATATTTCCAAAACGGGAATCTGTTTATTGCTTTTGCATAATTGTCAAAGTGCGGTTTACTTGGGAAAAACTTTGGTGGAAAATCCAAAAGTTCAGTATCAGCTTTTAGGGAAGTACCAAACATCCAAAGAAATGGTAGTAGGTATATAAAAGCTATTATACACAACAAAAAGTATACCACTAATTTTACAATCAACTGCGCATTGCTTTGCATTGTTCTGTCACCTCACTTAGTTATTCGGCGCAAATTTACTGCCGTCTTGTCGTATATCTCCAATTTATCTCATATACTTCATTCATTTCCCAAGTAGAAGACCCATTTCTTAGAAAAAGCGAAATACAGCAGCGTTAACACAAGTATGAAGCCAAACAATACCCATGCAAGTGCAGATGCGTAACCCATATTTGTATAAGTGAATGCATGCTTATAAATGTATATTCCCAAAGATAAAGATGCGTTAGCAGGTCCTCCACCAGTAAGAAGCATTGGCAAATCGAAGATCTGCATATTTCCTATCGTCGAAGTTACCAAATAGTAGAATATCGTTGGAGTAATGAGTGGAAGTGTAATTTTTCTAAACATAGTCAATTTCGTAGCACCATCGATAAGTGCGGCCTCGTACAATTCCTTTGGAATATCTTTCAAAGCTGCCGAAAAGATTAACATTGCTCCACCGACCCCCCATTGTGCAGCTATTATTATTGTAGGTTTTGCCCATACCTCGCTACTCAACCAAAGCGGCCCGTTTATGCCAAACCAAGAGAGAATTGTGTTGACAAATCCCAAGTATGGATGGAAGAAGAGTGTTACTACTGCCGAAAATGCGAAAGCTGGAACGATCGATGGAAGATAGATCGCGGCTCTAAAAAATGGGATACCTCTTAAGTACTTTTTGTTCAATAACAATGCAATTCCAAGTGCGATAAACAGTCCTAGTGGTACAAGTCCAATAACATAAACTAATGTATTTATCAAACTTTTCCAGAAAAGTTCATCCGAGAACATGCGTGAAAAATTACCGAAACCAATGAATTTCGGCTTAGTGGTAATTGAAAAATCCGTAAACGAATAGTAAAAGGATGCTACTATTGGGTATACAGTAAAAACAATAAAGCCAATTAACCATGGAGATATGAATAGGAGGCCTAATATAAGACTTTTTAAGTTCTTTTTCTGCATACTTCTGTCACGCTCCAACTTAATGTTTTATCTTCCATCAAATGCCAAGGAATTATACTCTCAAAATTCCCGGGGCAATAACCCCGGGAGAACGGAGAGCGTAGATGTTCTAGAAGCTATCAAGTCCGTAAACTTCTACTTCGTATATCCTTGCAGCTTTGTCACCGACTTGCGTTGGCATTTCTATGAAGAATCTCACGTATCTTGTTCGAACCGGTGCAAATGAATGTTCAGTTATACCCTTTGTATTGTTTTGTACAACTACAACATCTTGCCAATTTTCTCCATCAAGACTCACTTGTAATCTAAACATCTTCGTATTCCAATCGGCTGATTCATGACCAGCCTCCGCATGTTTAATGACAATCTTGTTTACGAAACATTCCTTTTCGAGATCGATAACTAACCAATGTGGTAAATCACCGACTGCACACCATTTGCTGTTGTTCTCAACGGTTCCATCGACGGCAAGGGATGGTTTTTCAGCGGGAACGAAACTGCTTGCATAAGTATTCTTCCCCAATGCCAGGTTTGTTATCTTCTCTGCATTATCGGTTACTACTATTATACTGTCAAAAGACTTGACGTCTTCACCTGAAGTATTCTTCGCCGTCAGTTTAACAGGATATACGCCTTCCTTTTCGTACTTTACTTGTACTTTTGAAGATGTACTTTCTGACGGGATTCCACCAGGAAATTCCCAGAGAATTTGCTCTGTTGTTTCTGAACATAATGATTCAAATACAACGCTATCACCAGGCTTTATTATAGTATTGTTCACGGAGAAATCCGCTTTTGGTTTCGGATACTGTGGCCACTTGAACGAAATGTACCCTGGTTTACTCTTTTTCATGTCTTCTAACACAGCAACTACTTTCAGAATTGTTTCATCTTCCTTACCTGTTCTCTTCATGTTGTATATGTACGTATAATTGTTTGTACTTGCCCAGACAAGTTCTTCAGATTTATCTGGAAGTATTCTGTAAATCTCATAGAATCTTGCACCAGCTATCTCATTCCAATGCAACTTGACTTGTGCATATATTCCCTCACTGAAGTTTACGTCATCGATTGTAACACTCTCTACGTTTGCTATATTCTTATTATTCGTTTCGTAAAAAGCTATCTGCCCCAAATTGAGAGATACATCTTGATTGTCCATACTCTTCACAGAAAGTCCTATACTTACCACTTTCTTGCCAGCATATTCTGACAGTGGATAACTATATCTGCGCCATGTATTCAGAGTGGAAAGAGGTAACTTAAGTACTTGTCCATCAGAAAGAACTACAATCACACATCCGGATATCTTTCCAGCATTTATCTTAGTAGCGTAAGAAATAACTGCATTGGATGTAACTGATAGATTGGTGAAGTACAACGTGTATTCAGAGGTATCACCCTTGTTCATATTTCCAGAAAACTCCAACGAAGTCCCACCGTAGTACGCATCATCATAATCCACATTTACATTTAGCACCTTACCTGCTACCTTCCACCTGTACGTCGGTAATACATCTTGCAAACTTCTATTGTGCCATTCTGTTGCCTTCACTTTTTTACCATCTACGAAGAAATACTTACCATGTCCAACATTGAAGTTGGTAACAAATGGTATCGACGTTACTGGAGATTTTTCAACGACAAACTTTGCAAAGCCTGACCAGTTTTTCACACTATCTTTCTCATTGTAGACTAACCCATCGTGATTTCCAATCCAAAGTATATTCTCCTTTTTCCAAAACTCATCGAATGTTTTTGAAGAGTAGTAACTCCAGCAAGGACCGTACAATCCAAGGGACAACTTCAATTTACCATCTCTGTCCTGTATTTTTGGAAGATTGAAATATGGCGTGTTGTACCCGTCTCCTTGAAGTAGTACCCCTGCAAAGAGGTCATACTGCGAGATTCCATATTTCTTGGCATTATTTATAGAATTTTCTATCGTATTTGGCATCTTTGAAGAGATCCATCCAAAATCTATGAACATGTAGTCTGCGACTCTCTTTCCGTTGTCCAGTAAGAAACTGACGTTTGTCTCATTCAACTCGCCTTGCCAATCAATCTCACCGGTGTTATTCATTGCATCATACCAAAACAAAATCAAATCTGGAGCTTTTTCCTTGAAATACTTCATGAACTTTATCATTTGGACTACTTGTTCTTGTTCACAGCCTTCGGTTTCTTGATTGATAAACCATCCATCGAATCCGTAATACCTTGCAACTTCTATAAGTTTATCGGCTACCGGGAAAACGCCATTTTCTTCTTGTATAACTTGATCGACCCAGTTCCTTCTCCCACCATAGACATTTGGTCCAAAGTATATTGTGCCAAGTACAGGTACTCCATTTCTGTGAGCTGCACCTATGGTATCTGCACCTGGTGAGACGATGATCCCCTCACCTGCAGAACCCGCCCAAGCTACCAAATAATCAACGTATTGCCAGTATGTGAACGGATAAGTCTTCATCAAATCATTTCTGCCCTGCGATGGCATACCACTGGTAGAAGAATTCATTATAGATAGTGCAACGATCTTCACATTCTCCGAGGCATATGGAGAGATCTTTGTACCTGTTGTTCTTGGTTGAAGTGGTATTCTTGATACGTTGTATATAGCATCTGGATCACTATTTGGTGACCAATCAAGCAGATCATTTGGATACCAATAAGACGATTCCGGTATCTTGAATTGAATCTCATTTTGCTCTTGACTGAAGGCAAACACACTTAAGATTAGAAAGATCACAGCAACATTTCTAAGAAACTTTCCCATTGTCAACACCCCTTTTTATCGAATTAGACCACCGAAACCCAAAATGCAAGCTACGAACCATGTCACAAACTCATTTAGACGACATTATCTTATCGTATTCCTTTTGCACCTCTTGCTGAGCATCCATAA
>DPXZ01000084.1 GCA_003526765.1 Fervidobacterium sp. | reverse complement strand
CTCAAGTTCCGCCAATTTTAGCTTTTCTTCCTCTTTTTTAATCGGTGGCAATTCTACAAAAGCCATTCTGATTATATCCCAAGGAACATTGACTACAACAAGATCTTCCGGATCAGGTTGTATGATTTGGGGGAAATAATTCTTTATGCGTATCTTATTGCGAGAAAAGAGACCTGAGAGAACTTCCACATATTGATTATTCTTCGCACCAAAATTCGAGATATTGTAAGCCATTATTCTATTCCTAAAGATGCCCAATCTATTTCCCTCCAACTTTAAACAGAATTGGTTCTATCGTTGTTCCATTACCATAAGTACCACTCTTTGCCCATCTAAAAGACCTAACTTCAAGTTTTGAGAGGCTTACATCAGAAATCCTCTTGAAATTGACCAAATCTGGTGAAATGACGGTACAAGAACTGCCGTTGTAAATCTTGTGAAGGTCTGTCTTCCACAGTCCTGCGTACGTGGCAGTTTCTATGTAATCTTTGCTTAAATCAATTTCTGCAACTTTTGAAATACTCACAATGAGAGTAAGAGAAAAACATACCAATATTGCCAAAGATATCAGAAATTCTACGGCAGACATGTATTCACCCCATCATTTGCGTGTGCTATTTACCTAATTGATTCTGCATTTGGAACATTGTAGAGTACATTGTAAAAGCTATGAATGCTATGAATATCCCAACGAAAGCAATCATCATAGGTTCAACCAAACTGACGAGCTTTTTCGTGTCGGTGAGTATCTCTTCTTCGTAAAAATCTGCAACTTTTTCCATTACTACATCTAATTTACCTGTTTCTTCTCCAGTTCCGACCATCTCATATATGATTTGTGGGAATATGCCTGCTCTTTTCAATGCATCTTTCAAATTACTTCCCGCTTTAACTTCTTCGTTCACCTTTGCAATCGTTGTAATGAATTTTGTGTTGTTCGAAGCCCTTGCAGCCATATCGAGTGCATTGATCATGGAAACTCCACTACCAATGAGTACACCAAGCGTTCTCGTAAATCTTTCATTTGTCATCTTCTGTCTCAATTTTCTAACAGGCGGCAAGAGGTTGCCAAAGAAGTCTTTTACATAACCGCCATATACTGTCTTCAAAAAGAAAAATAGACCTACACCTATCGCAATGACAACTGGAAACAGAATATACCACCTTTGGGTGAAAACAAAATTCATCTTCATCAACAATCCAAGTAATCCACTTTCAGGAACTGTTCCAAAGACTGTGATGAGTTTTGGTAGTATGAATACGGAAATAACTATCACAACAACGACTGCAAACCCAAGTATGAACATAGGATAAGCCATCGATGATTTGACTTGTTCCCTCATTCTATTTGAATTTTCATAGTAGTTTGCAACCTTCTTCATTGTGACATCTAATATACCACCTTCTTCACCAGCACGCACCATGTTTATGAATATCGAATCGAAAGCACCCTGTCTCTCCAACGCATCTGAAAAGGACATACCACCTTTCATATCCGAGGCAACTTCTTTTAGAATATTTCTAAACTTCTTAGCAAAGATCTCCTGTTCTGAAAGTGTCATCACAGCATCGACTAACCTAACACCTGCCGATATCATCGTTTCAAGCTGACGAGCAAATAGAACAATATCTCTCGCCCTCAGTTGAAAAACTGTCCTTTTCTTTCCCGTACTTCCACTTTGAACAGTCATTTGAACATCCTTTTGAGTCACATCAGTTACAAGAACACCTTGCTGTTTAAGCTTATCTAATGCTTCTTTCAAATTCTCTGCGTTGATGATACCTTTCAATCTTCTACCTGATCTATCAAGTCCCTTGTAAGTAAATGTCAATCGACATCACCTCTATTTTGATATTCCACTAATAACCTATTCTCAACTAGCCGACCATTGACCAAAGTCACTATTCTATCGCAAACATCGTAGAATATTTCTGGTTCGTGCGTTGCGATTAAGAACCCCTTATTCTCATTTCTAAAATTCATCAAAGTCTTTCTTATCGAAAGTATTCCAGAAAGGTCAAGACCAGCAGTAGGTTCATCAAAGATCAAAAACTCCGGTTTGTGAAGTAGAATGGATGCAATTGCGATCTTTCTCTGTTCCCCTCCTGAAAGTTTGAATGGAGATTTTTTCAAGATGCTTTCATCAAGTTCAAAGAGATTCAATATGTTTAGCACATCTCTATAGGTATAATCAATTTCAAAGTTCCTTGCTGCATAAGTAATCTCTTGCTCAACAGTCTCGTTGAAAAACTGACGCTCCGGAATTTGAAATGCAACACCAAACTTTTTCCTAAAATTGTAAGCATCATTGAATGGATTCTTACCATCGTATAGTAAAGTTCCGTACGAAGGTTTTATCAATAGATCAAGCAAATATATGAGCGTAGTCTTACCCGACCCTGTATTTCCAACCAAGAGTATACTCTCGGAAGTATCGAAATTCAGATCAATGTCGGAAAGAGCCCTCTTTTCCAATTCAGTTCCACTTTCAAAAGAAACGCACACATTTTTGAGTTCAATTTTCACACCTTTTCACCTACGTTCATCCTTTACGCCGACTTAATTGTGATGAATATCGTATCTTTGCTATCAACACTATCATTATCTCTTTTCTTAACCATCGTTAATCGTTTGTTAATCATTTTTCACGGATAAATATATCCTGATTCCGCCTTCTTTCCAGATGTCCTGAACGTTCCCAAATACTTCAGACATGTATTTCTTTATCCTCTCGCCACCTTTGTTGTGGTATGCTACAAGCTGGATGATACCATTTATCTTGAGATGATCAAATGCGCCAGCAATGAGCTGCATCCAAACTTCTTTACCAGCAACTATTGGTGGATTGGAGATGATCACATCAAAAGACTCACCTTGCCAAGGTTCGTAGAGATTGCCCTGCCTTATATCTGCTTCTATGTTGTTGTCCTTTGCATTGATCTTTGCAAATTCAACAGCTCTCTTGTTTATATCCGACATACAAAGCGAGATAGAAGGATTCTCCTTTTTCAACGCAATTCCAACCACACCGTATCCACAACCTATATCTAAAACTCTACCATCGATTTTGGAACAATGATTTATAAGTATCGCAGTTGCTTTATCAACTGCTCCAAAAGAATAAACCCCAGAAGGTGTTTTAAATTTATAGATGTGTCCATCTCTGAGTGTGAATTCTATCTGTTTAACTTTCAATGCTGAAGTAGGCTCTTCCGTATAGTAATGCTGAAATTCCGAATTCACTCCACCATCAGCCTTTATTTCTGTATCCTTTATATGTTGCATCAACACACCTCCGTTGGTCATTCTGCAAGCTTTTCATCATTGGCAATTGTATGCATATACGTTCTAGCCCTTTTCAAAAGTACATCTAACTCTTTGCCATCCGTTCCATATTCTGCAACACCAATACTGACATCCAAGTCCAATCCCAATTTCTCAGAAAACTCGACTATACCTTGGTTTATCCTAGTTATCAACGGTTTTGGAATACCTCGAGACAAGGTGATAACACCAAAACTGGAACTTTCGATCCTTCCAACAATGTCACTTTTTCTTATCAAACTCAATAAATGTTTAGACAATTTCCTAATCAAATTTTCTCCAAATTCAACATCATATGTATGGACTACTTTATCAAAATTGGTAATATCTATGCACAATAAATACAAGTTGTTGAGTGATCTATTGGCAAGTTCTACGTATTTATCGAAATAGTTACCCAAGGCCCTTAGATTTGGTAAATGAGTCAAGGTATCTGTAAGTGTATTTCTAGTCAGTTGCTCATTTTGTTCCTTCAATATCTTTATTAGTTCAAATCTTTCGGCAGATATCGATATGAGCCTCGACATCATCTCCGCATATGGCTGGAAATTCTTCTTCTCAAAGATGTCTTCATCCTCCCAACTGTCCAAGTTGAAAAACCCAATCACCTTTCTTTGTACTCTAATGGGCATCGAGACAAATGCCTTAATATTATCTACGCTTGAAACTCTTTGTTTTAAAGAATTGTCATCTTCATCAATCTTTGAAGAGAGTTCTTTTACCAAATCTAAGCTTCTCCTCTTGATGACATACGTCTGCTTAAATCTCCTCATGAGCATTTCTTGCTTTCTGAATCGTACATTTTTCAGCAGTTCGTAATCATGGTTATACGTAGCGATGTAACAAAACTCTTCAGCTTCGTTCATCGTAAGCACACTACCACTGTGAACAAAACTCAAGTTTTCCACAGCGATCTTAAGAAGAGCCTCGTAGTCCTTCCTTTTCAAAGACGTCTCTCTCTCACACGAAATTTTTAACAGATAATCGCTGAACTTTACGAACATCTTCGATATTTCATCTTCTCGAACATTCTCATTCCTTGTTTTCTTTTCCATTGTCTTCACCTTTCGCAAATAATTTCACGAACAAAGTGACCAATCCGAAAAATACGACAAGTGTAAATATGAGAAATATGTATCCAGTCAAACCTACCCTTATTGCCGTCAGCACGTTTTGAATATTCATGTCACATCCCTCCCAAAGAACTTACCAATGCAACGAGTATACCACCTGCGAGCACTGAGCCAATTTGACCAGCCACGTTAGCGCCAATTGCATGCATCAACAAATAATTCGTTGGGTCTTCCTTTCTGCCAAGTATATGGATAACCCTCGCCGACATAGGAAATGCAGAAATTCCAGCTGCACCTAACATTGGATTCATCTTTTTCTTCAAAAACAAGTTCAAAAACTTTGCAAATAAGACACCGCCAGCTGTATCGAGTATGAATGCAACAAGTCCAAGTACTATGATCATGAGCGTCTGTGGCCTTAAGAACTTATCTGCGGTCATAGTCGAACCAATTGAAAGCCCTAACAGTATCGTAACAAGATTAGCAAGTTCATTCTGAGCGGATTTTGCGAGCCCATTGAGTACTCCACATTCTCTCAATAAATTACCAAACATCAAAAAACCGATCAAAGCCGCAGAAGATGGTGCCAACAAACTTGCAACAATCGTTACTGCAATTGGGAAGACTATCCTCATCGTTTTGGTGATTTTAACGCTCTTAGACTCCATCTTTATCATTCTTTCCTCTTTTGTCGTTAAAGCCTTTATAACAGGTGGCTGAATGATTGGTACAAGAGACATGTAAGAATAAGCAGCCACCGAAATAGGTCCCAGCAATTCCTTTGCAAACCTACTAGCGACGTAAATTGAAGTTGGACCATCTGCCGCACCGATGATACCAATCGAAGCTGCTTGCTTTATGTCAAATCCAAGCATAGTTGCAACAATAACGGTTGCAAATATACCAAATTGAGCAGCTGCACCGAATAAAAACATGACGGGATTTTCCAGAAGTGGACCAAAGTCGATCATTGCGCCAACTGCAATGAATATCAATAGTGGAAAGATTTCAGTCACAATGCCCACATCAAAAAAAACATTCAACACACCCTTATGCAAAACTCCATCAATAAATTGATCCACTGCAGAAGAAAGCGGAATGTTCGCTAATATAGTCGAAAAACCAATTGGGACTAAAAGAGCCGGTTCATATTTCTTTGCTATAGCTAAGTAAATCAAACCAAGTGCAACTAACATCATGATAATGTTTCCTAAAGTAACAGAAAGAATACCGTCTGATAAAATGCTCAGCATGCACTCCCACTCCTTAAATCCATATTTTGGTTGATTCTCTTGCACCACAATACAAATATAGCAAATATATATGATATAATCTTATCTACGATATATTCTACCACAATAAAATGAAAAGAAGTAAATATACCAGAATTTAACTTTTGGATAACATTTATAAAATAAAGATAATATTGTTGTTGATATTCGAAAAAATAAGTGAATTAATTCATTCCTCTAATTTTGAATTTCTCAACAATGCCCGATGAAGTCGATGATTTCTTGGTCAAAGTTTCTGAGTGAAGATGTCAGTATCTCCAATCTCTTGATTGTCTCTTCCACATCTCTTGCAGCAAATCCATTTCCGCATGGTATATTCACATTCCTCATTGAAAGTACCTTAGAATTCATCGCCATCTGTGTCCCCACACTTGCTTTCAATGCACAGCTTCTCTTTGCACCGTCACACGTCATGCCGAATAGTGTCGCAAGTACGTTGTTTATCGAACTTTTCAACTTAGCATAATCCTCTGTGTACAGATACGTGAGACCGGCCGCTGCACCTGACGAAGCTATAGATCCAGCACCGCAAATTGGTGTCAGCTTTCCCGTGTAACCCTTCACATAAATTGTCACTAACATACTCAATAAAACAGCTTTGACAACCCTTTCTTTTTCAATACCAGAAGACAGACCTTGCAATGCAACAGGTACTATACAAGCAATACCTTGGTTACCGCTACCTGCAACAGTCATAACGGGCATGAGTTCACCACTCATGCGCTCATCTATACCTGCAGCTACGTATGCATTCACATCCTTTCCCAATGTCCTACCAAAATTTCCTTCAACATCCATACCCTTCTCGGAAATCTGGAGATTGTAGGT
>DPXZ01000001.1:474-3800 GCA_003526765.1 Fervidobacterium sp. | reverse complement strand
TGGGAAGAAATAATAAAATAAAAAAGAGCAAAATCAACAAATCAGCGAAATTGATAAAAAGCCGAGGTTAACCCTCGGCCTTTTTGTACGTTGAAAATCCCTCGACAAAATCGTCTATCGTGAGTGGTGTTGTCTTAAAGTCCAATGCCTTGGCAAGCTTTACGAGATTTGGCAACTCAAGGTGAGCGGTTACAACATTTTCCTCGTTACTCAACACTTTCTCCGTCGGTCCATCATCAAGCACCCGACCTTGATAGAAGATGACTGTCCTCTCAAAATTCTCCGCAACGAAATCCATATCGTGGGTTATCGTGAGTATTACTTTCCCATCCTTTATAAGTTCCTTTATTATTTCTGCAAGTTTTCTTGTCGAGAATCTATCTTGGGCAATCGTTGGTTCATCCAATATTATTATCTTCGGGTCCATGGCAATTATGGAGGCAAGACACAGTAACTTCCTTTCTGAAAGTGTTAAATCGTATGGATGTTCTTCAAGTCTATTGTCCAGTTCTACGATCTTTAATGCCTTGATCGACTGTTCGTATGCAAAATTCTTGTCCTTTTTGTCTTTCCAAATGTTCAGTGGTCCGAACATAACTTCGTCTATGACCTTACTTTTGAACATCTGGTCCGAAGGATTTTGAAAGACAAGACCTATTATTTTTGAAAGCTGGGCAACTGTCGTTTCTTTTGTGTTTGTGCCTGCTATCCACACATCACCCTTTGAAGGTTTCAGTAACCCCTTCAATACCTTTACAAACGTCGTCTTGCCTGCACCATTTTGTCCCACTATGGCGGTAGGTTTGTCATCGAATTGTATATCAATATTTTGTAGCACATATTCGTCTTCTTTGTAAGCAAACCAAAGTCCATCAACCTTGATAATCGCATCAACCATTGTACGTTCTCCTGTCCATCCCTGATCCTTTTAACCCATTCAATAGAGCTACAGTCTCACCAAACGACACGGGATAGTATCCATTCGCCTTTTTTAACCCCATCCTCTTACAGAGTGCAGTGTATATCGGTTGACCAACACCATACGTCTCTATTTCTGACGTTGAAAAGATATGTTCTGCTGTATCGTATCCCAAAAGCTTCCCTTCATGGAGTAGTGCTATCTTGTCAACGTATTCGACAAGTTTCTCAAATTTGTGTTCAACTATGAGTATCGTTATACCAAGCGTCTTCAATTGACTTATCGTCTCAAATACCTCCGTTGTACCGCGCGGGTCAAGTTGTGAAGTTGGCTCGTCCAAAATCAAGATTTCAGGCTTAAGCACCAACACACTTGCAATCGCCAGTCTTTGAAGTTGCCCACCGGAGAGTTCAAACGGATTCTCATCCTTTTTCTTGTACAGATCAAACTGTCTCAGCACTGTATCTATTCTCTCGTGCATCTCGTCCTTCTCGATGCCGAGGTTTTCTAATCCAAATGCCACTTCTTCATATACAGTCATCTTTGCACCACTTATCTGAGAAAACGGATTTTGGAGGACCAATCCTACTTTACGTATCAACTTTTCAACTGGCATTGTAGGTACGTCCTCGCCATCGATTGTTACCTTACCTGTAATCTTTCCATGAAAAAATCGCGGTATCAGTCCACTGAGTACATAGCACAGCGTGGACTTACCCGCACCATTTCTTCCGATTATACCAATCGATTGCCCAGCATCTATCGAAAGTGTTATATCTTCGAGACTTACATTCTTTGCAAACGGATACTTGTACGTTAGATGCTCAATACTAATCTTGGTACTTACATCACCCATAGTATGATCCTCCAAACAACTGCTACAATAAAGGCCACATAGAGTGATATTTTGATCCACCTATCCGCCTTAGTCTCTGGAATTTGCCTAACGAACGTCCTTTTGCCTTCCACACTAAATCCCCTTATCTCAATTGCCATTGCCCGTTCTCTTGCCTCGACAAGTGAGTTGAGTACGAGTGGACCAAGTAACGCAAAAAATGCACTGAACCTCTGAAAGAGATTACCTTCCGTTTCAAGGCCACGAGACCTTTGCGCATCTGTTATCGTAGAAGTGGTTGAGAGCATCTGTGGTATGATTTGGAGCACCGATGCTAAGACGTATCCAAACCTCGGCGATAGACCTTTCTGCACCAAGTTATCTACAAGGTCAGAAGGACGCGTGGTGAGTATAAGGACACCAAAAGAAATTATCATATTCACAACACGTACGATGAGTAATAGAGAATAAAGGAGACCTTCCTTGTAGAACGTAAGGCCCCACAATTTGAAAGCTGGAGTTACATTCTGTCTGTAGAAAAGCCCTTGGATTATCACCATCGATAGTAAGACGATCAACACCACATTGAGCAGTAGCAACATCCTCTTAAAAACCTTTGCTGAGATCGCAAGCAACAGCGAAAATGCAACAAAAACTGCTCCCACCATTATCGATGGGAACAGGAATGTTATGACTATTGAAATGAGTGCATACAGCAATTTTGTTATTGGCTCAAGTTTGTGTATGAATGTATCATTTTCAACGTACAGGCTCAGTACTTTCACAAAAACTACTCTTCCCCTTTGAATGTGTATACCAGAGTCTTTGGAAGTGCCTTAAATATACCGAACGTGATGAAAACGCATAATACTTTGTCGACGAGGTCCACTACGATTTCGTCGAAGAATGAAGAAACCCAAATGCCCACGTTCTTTGATTGTAGGAATGCAAAGAGCGCATCTCCCCAGACGTTACCCGTTTGTCCTCCCCAGAATACCACGTTGATCGGAACGGATATCACAGTAGCAACGAGTGCTACTATCAGACCACTCAAAAGCGTTCTGAACGCATTGTTGAACATCTTTCCCTTCGCAAGAAAACCAACCGAGACACCGATACCTATGCTAGTCAATGCATAGACAAACGATACTGGGTCTGTTGTCAAACCGTAGATTATGTTGTTTATCGCACCACTTATCGCACCAACAATTGGACCGGCAAGTACGGCAGAAAGCATCGTGCCTATGGAATCGAGCCAAAGAGGAAGTTTTAGAGCAGATGCAAAGAGTTTACCTGCATAGTTTATACCCACCGCAACAGGAATAAGTACCAAAATAGCCGTCGTTAACTTAGAGTTTTTCGCCATGTACAACCCCTCCCCATCCAGTATGTTTAAAACTTTTACTTTAGTTTGTCCACACATATGCCCCATTGATATTATTATATCATACGAATTCACAAACTAAAGATTGAAATTTGATTTTTCCTATTCACAAGTGTTGATAGTATGTTATAATACAATTAGGTATGACTAACAAGAAATACTCTTACAAAGATAGTGGAATGTATAGA
>DPXZ01000001.1:0-339 GCA_003526765.1 Fervidobacterium sp. | reverse complement strand
TTAGAATAGATATGGGAGGCGAGGTACATGTTGTTGGAAGTAAAGGATTTGTACGCAAAGTTGTCTGAAAATCAGGAAGCGGAAAAGATGATATTGAAGGGCGTGAATTTGGCGATTGCTCCGGGCGAGGTACATGTAATAATGGGGCCGAATGGTTCTGGGAAATCAACACTTGCGAATGTAATAATGGGAAATCCGAGATACACGGTTGTTTCAGGCGACATTCTGTTTGAAGGTGAATCTATAATCAATCTGAGAACGGATGAAAGAGCACAGAAGGGCATAATGATGACGTTCCAAAATCCGTATGAAATTGAAGGTGTCAAACTTGATCAGTTG
>DPXZ01000080.1 GCA_003526765.1 Fervidobacterium sp. | reverse complement strand
CCGTCATCATCCGTCGAGAGTATAGGTTTTATTTTGAGCAACTTACCGATTAAAGATTTTGCTTTACCGATTCTTCCACCTCTTTCGAGATATTCAAGTGTAGAAACAGTAAATACCAGTAGGCTCTCGTGTACAAATTGTTGAACTAAATCCTGTGTAACTTTTATACCATTTTCCGCTGCATTTATTACTCTGTAAAAGATATACGTAGTTTTCAAGCTTGCACTTCTTGAATCCAGTACTGTCACATTCTTTAGGTTGTCTTCTTTTACTATTGAAGAAACCGTATCATACGTTCCACTCAATTTTTGCGATATGGTGACTACATATACGTTATCGTACTCTTTTGAATATTTCTCAAGCTTCTCTTTCATTTCCTCGCGATTTGGCTGGGATGTCGTTACTGGTGCACCACTGAGACAATAAGAATAGAATTCTTCATCGGTTATGCTAACTTTGTCTATGTACTCTTTGTTGTTAACGTAAACTTTTAATGGAAACACATCGGTAGGTACGCCAAAATCTAATCCTGGTTGATAATCGACCGAACTATCATAGATATAGAGTGTTTTCATAATCTCCTCCTCATTTCGTATTTCTACCGATCAAAATGCCGAATACTTCTGTTCCTACCTGTGCTAATATTGCCGTCCCTAATCCAAAGAAAGTTGGTTTCCAGCCATTTCTCTGCGCAATATCGTATACATACTCTTTGTATTCGTCTTTACCAACGGCTGCGAACATCCGAAATTTGGTTCTATCTTCTTGTCCTAAAAAATCATTAACATTTTGATTCATTATCTCAAGCACTTTCTTATTTGCTATTGCTTTCCCAATTAATTCTAATTCACCGGTTCTTGCTATTGTGAGAATTGGTTTTATGTGCATCATTTTACTTATCGCAGAAAGGACTTTGCCCACTCTTCCACTTCGTTCGAGTCGTTCAATGTTAAAAATAGAAATTAAAAATATTGAATCATCCCTATATGATATTATATCATTTTCTTCGATATTTTTGCCACTTTCAATATCGGATATCATGCGTGTTAAAATATACGTATTTTGAATACTTATCGATTTAGAGTCAAAAACCACCACGTTCTCGTAATTGTTCGCTATTGTGCTGAAAAGGCTGTATGTACCACTCAGCAAAGAAGAAACTGATAGGACATAAACTTTTTCGTACTTTCTGGAGAGTTCGTCAAACAATGACTCTACTTCATTCGGAGAGGGTAACGATGTTTCAAGGTTTTTGCCTTCCTCTATTGTCTTCATTATCAAATCTAACAAAGTATCGTCGTCACGATATTCTTTACCATCCACATAGACTCTAACTGGAACGGTATAGATATCAACAGCCGACACATAATCTTTGCTCAGCTTCGTTGTGCTATCGATTACTACGGCACTTTTCAACAATTCTCACCTCATTTTGCATTCTTAACACTTACTCCGTTGCCAAGATATTTGTGTGGGTCGAATTCTTCTGGTCTTCCCATCTCTTCTGTTAATATTACAACATTGCTCTTCCCATCGCAATGAATGAATCCATCGACAACTCGATAAACTTCTTCCCCGTTATCGAGTTTTATTCTCACGTCGCAAATTGCCAATTTGGCAATGATGGGTGCTCTCTTATCGAGCACACCCATCTCTCCTTCAACTGTTCTAAATACTACAAATTGTGCATTAGGAAATTCTGCTATTCTATATGGAGTCACTATTCTAACTTTCATGCTGTATGCGAGCGCAATGTTACCTATTTTCCATTAATATGGAGAGTTACGCGCTCTTCTCTCCTTTCTAAATCATTTGATTTTGTATCAAATAACGCTTGCTTGTGTAAGTTCCTTTCCTTTTTGTACTGCTTCATCTATTGTGCCAACCATGTAGAATGCTGCTTCTGGCAAATCGTCATATTTTCCTTCCAATATTTCTTTGAATCCTCTGATTGTCTCTTTGATCGGTACGTAAACACCAGGTATACCGCTGAATCTTTCGGCAACGTGAGTTGGCTGCGTCAAAAATCTTTGTATCTTCCTAGCTCTCTGAACTATAATCTTATCTTCTTCTGATAGTTCTTCCATACCAAGTATCGCAATGATATCTTGCAAGTCTTTGTATCGTTGAAGTACTTCTTGAACACCCCGCGCAACTTCGTAGTGTTCCACTCCTACTTCGTTTGGATCCAAAATCTTTGAGGTAGAGTCGAGCGGATCTACCGCAGGATATAGGCCAAGTGCTGCAAGCTGCCTTGATAGAACTATCGTGGCGTCAAGGTGCGTGAATGTAGTTGCCGGAGCTGGGTCAGTTATATCATCCGCTGGGACGTAAATCGCTTGAACAGACGTTATGGAACCACGCTTCGTTGAAGTGATTCTCTCCTCAAGTTCTCCCATGTCGGTTGCCAACGTTGGCTGATAACCAACAGCAGATGGCATACGACCGAGCAAGGCTGAAACTTCACTACCAGCTTGAACAAACCTAAATATATTGTCTATGAACAAGAGCACGTCTTTACCTTCAACATCTCTGAAGTATTCTGCTATTGTTAGTGCTGTTAATGCTATCCTAAATCTTGCTCCCGGTGGTTCGTTCATTTGACCGAACACAAGTACTGTGTTATTCAAAACTCCCGCTTCCGTCATATCAAGGTAAAGGTCATTTCCTTCTCTTGTTCTTTCACCAACACCCGCAAACATGGAAAAACCATGGTGCTCTATGGCGATATTTCTGATCATTTCCATGACAAGAACTGTCTTTCCGACCCCTGCACCACCGAAGAAGCCTATCTTTCCGCCTCTCGGGAATGGCGCAAGTAGGTCGATGACTTTAAGACCAGTTTCAAGTATGTTTATTTCCGTGTTTTGTTCTGCCATGGATGGTGCAGGTCTATGAATTGGCCAATATTCAACATCTTTTATCTCTCCAAGTTCGTCAATTGGTTCTCCTATGACATTGAGCATCCTGCCGAGCACACCTTGACCAACAGGCGCTTTGATAGGTTCTCCAGTGTTTTCTACTTCCATTCCACGAACAAAACCATCGGTACTATCCATAGCAATCGTCCTAACGGTGTTATCACCGATGAGTTGTTCTACTTCTAGAACCAATTTTCTGCCGTTCTCTGGATTTGTAACAATTAGTGCGTCGTATATATCAGGTAATTCACCTTCTGAGAATTTGACATCTACGACCGGTCCAATTATTGTTACTATTGTTCCCTTAGATTTTTTGGACACGTGCATCACTCCCTTATCTTTCTTTTAAGGCATCTGCGCCAGTAACTATTTCTATGAGTTCTTGGGTGATGGATGCCTGTCTCACTTTGTTGTAATCTAT
>DPXZ01000012.1 GCA_003526765.1 Fervidobacterium sp. | reverse complement strand
TCCTTCATCAAATTTCCCAACTTCTCTTCATCAACGTAAGATCTAAAATATATCTTATTTCCTACGGTGATTTTCAAAGGAGCCTTTGTTAATGTAGGCAAATCATGCTTTCGCAAACTATACGTTCCTAATGCATAATAAAGTCTTGCAAGTGATGAATCGGTGATATTTGACTCAGGCCTTAGAGAAGATACTTGCGAGCCTAAGACAAAATAATCTGTGAGTTTCAGACCTCTTTTGCCATAAACTGTAACAAAGTCATCGATGTTATTAACCCCAACTTTTTTGAAGAACTCACTTCTTTGCGGAATGAAGTACGTGAAATCGGGTTTCATCCCTATCAATTCTGCGAAAAGAATAGAAAAGTCTCTAGGATTTGAAGTAGATACGTCAAGATTCTTTGAATAGATGAATGTTGTTGCAGGTATGTTTATGAGTTCAACACTTCTGCCTTCCCCATTCACTATGATAATCTTCCCATCACCGCTATAATTGACACCATTGCTTTGTGATGTAACTGATGCATCGTTTGATACAGGATTTTCTACGTAGAAATAATAAAGAGAGACCTTATCAGCGGAGAATTCCTCAGAATTTCTAACGACGAATATCCGCGACCCCAAAAACATCGCAGCAACAGCAAGCAAAATGATAGTTATGATGACAATAGGTTTGACAATATTCCTTTCTTCCTTCCTTTTCTTTCCAATACGAGAACGGCTCGCTTTCATGTTCTATCTCCTTCCATAAGTTTATTCCAAGTCTCCACAGTTTCCGGTAACAAATACAGATTGTGATTCACAGCGTAATTGATCTTGTTTCTGATGATTTCTACATATGCAACGTTGAGATCATAAAATGCAATCTCTCTGAGTTGATTAATTCTGTCATACACCCTTGTAAGCTCAAGAGAATCTGCTAGCACAAGTGCTTTGCCAAGTGGACCAAAGTTTGGATATCCGGATGTATGGTAAGCTATCCCAGTTAACATATCTTCGTCATCTATACCAAATCTCCTCTTGAGGTACTCTGATGCTACCAATCCATGTATCAGTATCGGCCTTTTTACGCCAAGCTCAGATATGGAAAGTTCATAACAATGTGCAATTTTGAATAGTTTGTCTCCTGGAAGATCTCTGAATAAATCATGTACCAATGCCATAATCGTCAATTTATTCTCATCGAGCGAGTATCTCTTCGCTAAACGCTTGCAAAAATCTACAACGCCGAAAACGTGTGGCTTTCTATCTTGCGAGACAAGCAAATCAACAAATCGTTGAAGTTCATTTATGATATTTTCATAATTAAGTTGCATCTTTACATAGCCTCCGCCATCTATAAAATACTTTAAAATACTCCTGTTTATCTGCCTGTCAATCAGAAATGGTGGAAGTCGTATTGAAAATCTTCGACAGTATAAAAAGCACTTAGATATTGCTCTATACTGTCCATCTTCGACTCGCAATCATTCTCATTGATAGTAGCAAAAGCGATACCTATAGTCATGTATTCTTTGGAATCTTGATTTCCAGATTCTATAACCGATATTTCAAATCTCTTCCTAAGTTCATTGATCAATCTCTTGACCAAACTTCTCTTTTCTTTCAACGACGAAATCCCAAAGAGCTTTATAATCACATTCCCGTATCCTACAACCATATATCGCCTCAAGTTTCTATTTTGGAAAGTTACATCATAACTCCTCGATTATTATATTTCCATTTGTGTATATGCAAATCTCACTTGCAATCTTCATCGATTCTTCTGCTATCTTTCTTGCATCGAAGTCTGTGTTTCTAAGTAATGCACGCGCTGCCGCTAAAGCATATGGACCGCCCGAACCAATCGCAGCTATATCCTCATCTGGTTGGACAACTTCTCCTGTGCCAGAGAGGACTAACAAATTCTCTTTATCTGCTACGATGAGCATTGCTTCAAGTTTTCTTAAGGCGCGATCCATTCTCCAATCTTTTGCCAATTCGACGGCGGCCTTCATCAGATTTCCATTCCATGCACGATATTTATTTTCGAACCTATCGAGTAATGTCATAGCATCTGCAACAGAACCGGCAAATCCAGTCAGCACTTGCCCATCGCCAACTTTTCTGACCTTTCGCGCATTGCCCTTCATAACTGTCTCACCATACGTTACTTGCCCATCTCCAGCTATAACTACTTTACCATCTCTTCTTACCGCAAGTATCGTCGTTGAACGCCATATTTGCTTGTCTTCATCACCACGAATCTCGTACATTTTATCACCCCTTCGAAATTGCTTTTTTAATTCTATTCATTATCGAAAAGAATATACCATATTCTGGGAATTTTTCAATTACTCCCTCTTCATATTTACTCTTATCCAGATAGCGGAGACTTCTGTAAAGATTCTGTGCTATTGTGTATGGCCTTTCAAACTCCCCTAAGACATACACATTATCAACGTTTTTGAGAAAACTTTCCTTTGTTTCTTTGCTACACAGGATCAAGACATCTTTATCGATGAAATTTGCAAGTTCACTCGGTTCTACCATCTGCAATCTTTTCTCAGGTGCATAATGGCGGTACTTCATCCCAGGTGCTAAAGGCTTTTCGTCTTGTCTTGGCTGGTAGTACTCAACGGCACCAAAAATGGTGCTAAGTTCTTCCATCGTTATCGGTCCAGGTCTCAATACAAGTGGCACAGTTCTAGTCAAATCTACGATCGTCGACTCTATGCCAAACGCACTCTCCCCTGCATCTATTATACACTCTATTCGGTATCTTAAATCTTCGATTACCGTAGCTGCATCTGTCGGACTTGGTTTGCCTGAAAGATTCGCACTCGGTGCCGCAATGGGGCCTGCACACCTTGATAGCCGTTGAGCGACTGGATGTGCTGGAATTCTCACACCGACCGTTTCCAATCCTGCCGTTACTTCATACGGAATATTTTCCCTTTTCCGTAAAACAAACGTTATGGGACCTGGTGTTATCTTTTCAATTATCTCTAAATACCTATCATCTACATATGCAACTTCTCGAATCTTGTCAGCAGAATCAATATGAACGATCAAAGGGTTATCGCCAGGCCTACCTTTAACTTGAAATATCTTCTTTACTGCATCTGGAAGTGTTGCAAGTGCCCCAAGACCATACACGGTCTCTGTTGGAAATGCAACAAGACCGCCATTTTTCAAAATCTCGCATGGTTGGTCAATTGAATCGTTGTATAGATCTTCAATCTTAACTATCTTCGTCTCTATGTTATGCATCATTGCACCTCAAAATTCGTTCCAGACGTCAAAATATTGAACTTTCTATCTCTGAGAACACCCTTTCGTATTCTCTAACAATTCCCTTATCCTTTGTTATGTAAATCATCTCTACATTTTTGTGGAATCCACTTTCTGTATAGTTCGTCGACCCTGTGATGAGTGTGTTGTCCACCAAAATGAACTTGTGATGTAACATCCTTGATTCCACTACCCTTATATTCCTTGTACTTATCTTGTACAGAGGACTACTCTTAAACCACTTGTCGGTAAGAATGCGCACATCCGTACCCTTACTTTCCTTGAATTTCAGCGCTGCAACCAAATTTGCATCGGTTAGTGCGTAAATACATACATAAATTCTTTTATCGGCTTTCAATATCAATTTTACTACAGATTCTTCAACATTGTCTATAGGAGAGACCAAAAAGCCATCAACCGGTGTAATCTTGCCATAATCCCAAGCACTAAGAAAAAAATCCTTGAACCTTTCCGAATAGGTGATTGGGAGAAAAACGATATCGTTCAACCCCGTTTCCAGTCCACTCTCACTGAAATTTGCTGAACCAAAAACTACACCACTTTCATTTACCATGAACTTCACATGGTGCAGCCCTTTTGAGATATCCATTTTTGACGGAATTTCAACAACTGCATTCTCTGTGAGTACCCTTACATCGACACCCCTATCGAGTGCGTTTGATAGTGCTTCCAAAATAACAGGATGGGAAACATCAAGCGCGGAGATGTACAAGAAATGTTGAGATGAATCGATAAACTGTGTAACTTCATCAACTAGTGAACCATCTATAGTAAAAAAAGCCTCGATATGACCACCAGATATACCAGATATATTTGAGAGGAAAACAAATAACAAAACTACGACAGGAATAAGAAACAGGAACAAATAATACCATTTCTTCATGACGCATACCTCGCAGTTACGCTATCAAAATCCTAAATCCTTCATATCTAGTCTGAAACTCCCAATTTCTTTGAACGTAGCAAAACGATCGATGTGCTTATTGCAAGATAAATCAGTGGAACCATGAAATGATTGAAATCAAGACTGTTCAGCCCTTCTGCAGCTCTCATACCATCGACTGTGTAGGTCAATGGCAAGAAACTTGCCAATTTTGTTATGAAAGGGCTAACTGTCTTCAATGGGAAATAGAATCCTCCAACAAACATCTGTAGTTGGAAAAAGATTTGCTGAAAAATAACTAGACCTGTTGGATTATTTGAAAAGGTCATGATGGCCAAGGTTAGCATCGTCAAAACCACACATGACAACAAAGTATGCACTATGGTGGAAGGCAAGTACGAAAGTACATCAACTTTGAGAAGAGAGGCAACGA
>DPXZ01000046.1 GCA_003526765.1 Fervidobacterium sp. | reverse complement strand
TCGTATACTTCCTAATGACATTCGTCATATCAAGAATTGTTAGATACATCGAAAGGAGGATGGCTACAGCATGATGGACCTACTGCGCAATGAAGGTAATCAAAATGGGAAAGAAATAACTATTAAGATAGAAAATTTGGTAAAAAGATTTGGAAATTTGGAAGTGCTGAAAGGTGTAAACTTGGAAGTAAAAAAGAACGAAGCGATAGTTGTAATCGGACCAAGTGGTGGTGGAAAGAGTACGCTCCTCAGATGCATAAATAGACTCGAAGAATATCAAGATGGTCACATATACTTAGAGGGCATCGATGTGGAGGAACTCGATGTCAACACGTTGAGAGCAAGAATAGGCATGGTCTTCCAACTATTCAATCTATTCCCACACATGACCGTACTGAAAAACCTTACGTTGGCACCTGTAAAAGTTAAAAAAATGCCGGAAAACGAAGCGATAGAAAAGGCAAAAGGACTACTCGCTCAAGTGGGGTTAATCGACAAAATGGATGCTTATCCCGAACAGCTCTCGGGTGGTCAAAAGCAACGTGTTGCAATAGCTCGAGCGTTGATGATGGACCCTGAAGTCATGCTCTTCGACGAGCCGACATCTGCACTGGACCCAGAACTCGTTGGAGAAGTGCTCGATGTCATGAAAAAACTGGCTGAGAGTGGTATGACAATGATCGTCGTCACACATGAAATGGGATTTGCAAGAGATGTTGCCGACCGAATAGTATTCATAAGTAACGGAATTGTGGAGGAAGAAGGTAAACCCGAAGAAGTACTCAAAAATCCACAAAAACCTCGAACAAAAGAATTCTTGCGACGGATACTTTAACAAATTCTCAGATGAATTCCCATATTGATTCTGCTGAATATATATCACAAAAATTGGGAGATCTTTCGAAAAGGGTCTCCCTTTTTAATTGTTTGAATTGTGAGAATAGTCACTTAGTAAATACAACGTTAACGACTTTTTCAAATTTTGTAATTATGCCGCTATTTACATCTATAGACTATAGCAGTACTTTATAGTGAAATACATGACCTTTTTGTATCATTACAACACTTCACAACTTTCAATTCTAACATATAATAATAAGTAATGATATTGAACTCTAAAACCTGGGGGGTGAATTTATGTGGAAAGAACTTCAAGAGTGGTTGAAACAAGACCTGACGATACAAGAGCTAAAGGCAAAGGCAAAGGAACTTGGACTATCCGTCAGAAAGCAGATGACGAAAGCGGATGTCAGGAGATTGTTAGAAAGGTACATCGAACGAGCAAAACTATCTGAACCAGAAAGTGTCGAATCCATATCCTCTGCAACATCGCAGATGCAAGAATCTACTGATCAATCCCAGCAACTACCACCAAAAGAAGACATAACGATTCCAGACTCGTACAAAAAAGATAAGCTCGTAGCCATGCCAATAAATCCGCAGTGGATGTACTTTTATTGGGACTTGTCAGATGCAAATGCAAGCCTCATCAAATCAAGCAACATCAGTAAAGTCGTTCTCAGAGTGTATGACATCACTTACATCGAATTCAACGGTACGAATGCACACAGAACATTCGAAATAGGTATCGATGTGTTAGGTATCAGGAATTACTATTTGAACGTCCCAGTACCTGGTGCACATTATCTTGGTGAGATCGGTTACTACGATGTCGATGGAAGATACATACCACTACTGAGATCTAACCTTTGCATGATGCCGACAAGTTCACCAAGCCAATCGACACGTGAGAGATGGTTAGATTTGAGAAAGCACAGAAGAATCGTTATGCCTGCTTCTGGTATGCTTACACCTGTTATAGAAAGGGTTGCTGGATCTGTACAAGGTCTGGAAAGTCTTTTTCGTACCTCAAATGCCGGAAGTTTTAGCTTTGCAAGACTTAGTGGGAAGGGGATGTAAATATGCCACGCGGACAGATAATGCTCGTTCTACACGCACATCTACCGTACGTACATCACCCAGAGTACACGTTTTTCTTGGAAGAGCAGTGGTTATTTGAAGCAATTACCGAGACCTACATTCCCATTTTGAGGATGTTTAGAAATCTCGAGAAAGACAAAGTACCTGCAAAACTCACGATGTCCATCACGCCCCCTTTGATGGAAATGCTTGCAAACACTGATCTCCAATATAAATATGAGAAGAGGCTCGAAAAGCTCATAGAGCTATCTAAAAAGGAAGTACAGAGAACAGAAAGAGAAAATCCAACGAAACACAAGATGGCACAATACTATTTAAGCGAGTTTGAAGACACATTGTACATATTCAAAGATGTTTACCAACGAAATATACTAAATGGCTTCAAAGAATACATGTCAAAGGGCTACATAGATATAATCACATGCAATGCAACGCATGGTTACCTACCTTTCATGGAACAGTACCCACAAGCGATAAGGGCACAACTTGAACAAGCTGTGAAAACGTACGAAAGACACATGGGAGTCAAACCACGCGGCATTTGGCTTGCAGAATGTGCATACTTCCCCGGACTTGACAAATATCTTGCAGAATATAGTTTAGAGTACTTTTTCGTTGATTCTCACGGTCTTTGGTATGCCGACGAAAGGCCAAAGTACGGTGTCTATAGACCCGTCATAACGCCAAACAACGTCTTTGCATTTGCAAGAGACCCAGAGAGTTCCGAGCAAGTTTGGAGTGCACAGATTGGTTATCCCGGTGACTCACGTTACAGAGAATTTTACAGAGATATCGGTTTTGACAGAGAATACGACTACATAAGGCCATACATAGATCCAAGTGGAGTAAGGACGAATACCGGCATCAAGTACCATAAAATCACATCTAAAGAGACGCCACTCGATGGAAAAGATTTCTACGACGTGGACGATGCAAATGGTGTTGCGCATGAACATGCAAGAGATTTTCTCAGGAAAAAGGAGTCCCAAGTTGAATACCTTCTGAACATCTTTGAGGGGCTTGAGCCAATCGTAGTCGCACCATTCGACGCAGAGTTATTTGGTCACTGGTGGTACGAAGGACCACTCTTCTTAGAATACTTCATGAGAGAAGCAGCGAATAGTCAGAAACTTCGAGTTGTGAGAGCTTGCGATGTAGCAGACTGGATAGAAAAAGTACAGATACTCACACCGGCTGCATCAAGCTGGGGAGCAAATGGATACAACGAAGTATGGCTCAACGGCACCAACGATTGGATATACCTCCATCTCCATGAAATGGTAGAGCGCATGACAGACATGGCAAAACGTTACGTTGAAGAAAAAGATCCATTGAAAGTCAGGGTACTCAATCAAATGGTAAGGGAATTACTACTTGCTCAATCAAGTGACTGGGCGTTCATAATGACAACACGCACGAGTGTAGATTATGCGGTTAATCGAACGAAAACTCACATAAAAAGATTTTTGGACTTGTACGATATGCTAAACAGTGGTAATATAGACGTAGGGGAGTTACAGAGGCTAGAGTACGTAGACGATATATTCCCTGATGCCGACTACAAGATGTATCTAAAGATTTGAGTTGAAAAGTTCAGATAGCCTAAGGTTTATGTAAATTAAGACTCCCCCGGGTTAACGAATAACCCGGGGAGTTGTATTGAAATAATCTTATATTTATCTGTTATTTATCTGTGTAGCGTTTGTGAATATCTACACAATAAAGTTTTCTTAGAACTTCATAATCCGAAAGGAGGTAAACACAGTGCCTGCAAACCTTTTTGAGATCAGATGGCATGGACGTGCTGGTCAAGGTGCAAAGAGTGCTTCGCAAATGTTGGCGGAGGCCGCACTTGACATGGGCAAATATGTACAAGCTTTTCCAGAGTATGGTGCAGAAAGAACAGGTGCACCAATGAAAGCATTCAACAGAATTTCCGACGAACCAATACTACTCCACTCCTCGGTTGAGAACCCGGATCTCGTAGTCGTTATCGATGATACACTTCTTGGAAATCCAGACATCCTCTCGGGAACTGATGAGAAAACTATTCTCATAGTCAACACGGTAAAACCTGTGGATTGGGTGAGACAGAAGTCAGGTTTCAAAGGAAAGGTATGCACAGTCAAGGCAACGGAAATATCGCTCGAAGAACTTGGAAGGGCAACACCAAACACCGTTATGCTCGGTGCCGTTGCAAAAGTTACCGGTGTTATTGAATTGAAGTACGTTGAGGACAAGATAAGGGACATGTTCTTAAAGAAATTTGGAGAAGCAGTTGTTCAGAAGAACATAAAGGCCCTTCACAGAGGGTATGAAGAGGTGATATGCAATGGCTGAACTCAAAGGTTGGAAGGATATACCAATTGGTGGCCTTGTAGTTGAGCCAGGAAGCGCAAAGAAGTACCAGACAGGAACATGGCGCGTGCTGAGGCCAGTTTTCCAATCTGAAAATTGTATAAATTGTATGTTTTGCTGGCTATACTGTCCTGATCAATCTATAGTTGTAGAACTCGTAGATGGGAAACCAAAGATGAAGGGATTCGATTACTACAGTTGTAAAGGTTGCGGACTTTGTGCAAACGTATGTCCAAAGAACATCGATCCAAAGACGAAGCAACCAGCAGCAGATGAGAAGAAAGCTATCATAATGAAACCAGAAACAGATTTCGTCGAAGAGTAAGGAGGTGCGAAAATGCCTTTAAAGCAAGCAATTACAGGTGCAGAGGCAGTAGCCTATGCAATGAAGCAGATAAATCCCGATGTGGTAGCGGCATATCCAATTACACCACAGACTCCAGTTGTTGAGTATTTCGCAAAGTACGTTGCAGATGGTGTTGTCGATACAGAGATGATACCAGTTGAAAGTGAGCACTCTGCGATGAGTGCGGTTGTTGGTGCTGCAGCTTCCGGTGCAAGGGCATTCACGGCAACAGCTTCAGTTGGTCTTGCGCTCATGCACGAAGTAGTATTCATAGCTGCATCTTTGAGGTTACCAATAGTCATGGCAGTTGCGAATAGGGCGCTCTCTGGCCCAATCAACATTCACTGTGATCACAGTGACGCAATGGCAGAAAGAGACAGTGGATGGATACAGTTGTGGGCTGAAAATGCTCAAGAAGCATACGATTTTACGGTGATGGCTTACAAAATTGCTGAACATAAAGA
>DPXZ01000073.1 GCA_003526765.1 Fervidobacterium sp. | reverse complement strand
GCAGTTTTTGGAACTTTTCTCCAGAAGTCTCGTACAACTCGTCAAGTTCCTTTAGGTCTCCAGTGTAGGTATCAACGTCTTTCACCAAATTCTTTGATAGGTCGTTGATCTGAACGGACAATTTCATTACTTCATCTGCAACCACTGCAAAGCCACGCCCCGCATCTCCAGCTCTTGCCGCCTCGATAGCTGCGTTGAGTGCGAGCAAATTCGTCTGAGACGCAACGTTCTGAATGTTGGTTATTGCATCTCTTATTTTAGAGAATTTCTCGATAGTTCTTCTAACGGTTGTACTAAACTTCTCAAATACCTCGATGTTTGAATTGACAGATTCATTCATTTCCTCTATCAAAACAACGTTTTTCAGAATTTCAGATTGTGTATGTTCGATATCTTCAAGCAATCCTCTTAGTTGATTTGACAAGTTGTCATTATTCGAAATTGAACTGCTCAGCGTTGCTTCAAGCGTTTGGATTTTCATCTTGATTTCATCAACACTTGAAATGTAATCGTTGACGAACTCCGTAAAGTTGCCAACAGAGTTTCTGAGCATATTGTTAGTTTTTAAGATCTGATCAACTTCGTTACTCAGCGATGTTGAGCTCATTTTCATATCATTTGCATAGTTGCGTAAATTCTCAGAGAGTCGCTTCAGAGACTTTATAACACTCTCAAATTCTCCTGTAGCTTTAACATCGACAGTTATGAGCTCACCATTTGAAAACTTTTCTATCAGTGCTGCCGAATTGACAATTTCTTTTGAAATCGAATTGATTAAAGGCACAGAAATTACAAGTGCTATTCCCAAGATTACAAGCCCTATGATTATGTTCAACATGACTACTCTTCCAAGGTTGAGATCCACACTCACGTCAACCTTAGGTAACGTTATCTCAGGCATGACGAACTTCTCAGGTTCGGGGATTACAAATTGTGAATTCACATTCTCCCGTTTCAACGCTATCTCGATACTTCCCAAGTCATTGCCTGCTACAGTGAAAGCCTTCTTGATGGCCATATACTCTTCATTTCCTACATTGAAAGTGTACTGTGATTCTTGTGGCTCATCCATCTGTACTTTTCTCTCACCATTCTCATCTGTACGAGTTGTGGCGTATGCTTTTCCACCGATATAAAGTGTCAAATCTGCATTCGTCAATCTTTTTACTTCATCAAGGAAGTCATTACCCAATCTAGCCACTGCTATGACAAATCCAGTTATAGTATTACCAAGCTGTGGATGAACGACAGGCTGGATAGAAACAAGATACAACTCAGATTTACCCACGTATGGAAACGTCTCCGCATAAATAGATGGTGAGGCGAGTATCTTTGCTATCTTCTCACGCAATGGATCAATGAACTCCAGATCTTTGTATAGCGCTGACGAAACTCCGGATGCGAGAGAGTATGCATACTCCACCAAAAATCTTGAATCAATTGAGGTATAAGGTCTCAATTTAAGTTTTGGCTCCTGATTATCGACGGTCCAGAGTGCAATATAATCGAATAGACCCCTCTGAACGAAATTATCGAGCAAAGCTCTTTTCGTTGTAACATCGATGTTTTTTAGACTGGCGGCGTTAACTACGTCTTTTGTTGTAGCAGCGATTTTTACGATGTTTTCTATGGTACTGACTCTCTCTTTTATGAAATTATTGGTTATATTACCTACAGTTTCTATCTCACTGTTCAGTGTCGATATGTAAACGTCTTCAAAGGCCTTCTCAACGGTTGCCTTTTGCTCTTCCACAGAGGCCTTTAGTTTCTCGTTGTAATCATTTATGTTTTTATCAAGTTGGGCAGAGAATTTGTCCAAGAAATCTTTGAATATGACCTTCGGGTCACCAATTTGCCTATTTACGTCCTCTTCGATCCTTGTACTTTCCCTAGATAAATTGAAGATCGTAAATACCAACGAAAGTATCAATGGAACCGTTACCAAGAATATCGATAAAACTATAAGCCTGTTTCTTATAGACATCTTCCTCCACCTCGCACCAAGTGAATTTGTGTGGCAAATTCAAAGAAATGTCGAAAAGCAAGAATATTAAAGCTTTTTAACCATTTCCGCAAGTATCTTCGCTATCATTCTGCCAGTCTTGTTTGCTACTTCCAAGACCTCTTCACCAGTCAAAGGTTTTAGATCATCTGGTACGGCTCGATCAGTTATTGCTGATACAGCTAATAATTTCATTCCACCGTGTGCTGCAGCAATGACTTCTGGAACTGTTGACATGCCAACTGCGTCTGCGCCGAGTGCTCTAAACATTCTTAGTTCTGCGGGTGTTTCAAAATTTGGACCTGCAACGGCGACGTAAACACCTTCATAAACAGGTATATTAAGTTCGCTTGCAACTTGCTTTGCGAGTTCTCTCAGTGACTTATCGTAGGCATTGGACATATCAGGAAACCTTGGTCCCCAATCATCGACGTTTGGACCAATTAGAGGATTGTCTCCCATCATATTTATGTGGTCACTTATTATCATGGGTCTTCCAACCTCGAAATCAGGATTCAATCCACCTGCTGCATTCGTAAGGAATATGTATTTAGTGCCGAGTTGTTGCATCACTCTGATTCCAAAAGTGACATCTCTCATGTGATAGCCCTCGTAATAATGGAATCTTCCGTTCATCAACACAACTTCTTTTCCATTTAGCGTACCAAATATGAGTTCTCCTTTGTGTCCGGGTGCTGTCGAAACTGGAAATTCGGGAATATCCTTGTATGATATCCTTTTTTGGTTTTCCACACTATCCGCAATTACTTGTAGCCCTGAGCCAAGTACTATACAGAATTCTGGAGTCTTTTCAATCTTACCTTTCAAATATGCGGTTGCTTCGTTGACTCTTTCAACGTATCTCTTGATATCACCAGTCATGTTTTTCGCACCTCCCAGTATGTATTATGATTTTTATCTCGAATTTTTCAATCTATTCCACTTATATTATATACCGCACATACCTTCTCAATGCTACACTCATGAAAATAGTTCCAAGGAGCAAAAGCGTAGAAATTGCGTTTATTACTGGCGAAATGCCAAATCTGACCATGGAGAATATTTGAAGTGGCAACGTCGTTGAACTTGGTCCTGCGACAAAAAATGTTATCACGAAATCATCGATTGACAAAGTAAACGCCATAAAGAACGCTGCAATTATACCGGGCATTGCAACTGGCACGATAACCTTTCGCAAAGCGACAGACTTTGTTGCGCCCAAGTCGTATGCTGCCTCTATGATAGATTTATCAAAGTCATGGAGCCTTGTAAGCACAATCATCATCGTGTACGGCATACTAAAAGTAACGTGGGCGATGAATATCGTGAAAAGGCTTAACCTTACATTGAGTGTTGTAAAAAATATCAACAAAGAAACGCCTATGATTATATCCGGTATCGTAAATGGGATGTAAGTTGTCGTCCACATGACCTGCTTAAACTTCTTTGAGCCAAGGTACATCGAAATTGCGCCGAGCGTACCCAACACAACCGACACGATGCTTGATGACACACCAACTATTATAGAATTGAGAAACGTCCTCCAAATGTAACCGGAAGAAGTAAATAGTTGATAGTACCATTTTAGACTGAACCCAGTCCATTCTGGTGATTTTGAAGAGTTAAACGAAAATACAACGACAACTATTATAGGCAGATAGAAGAACAATATGGCAAGGATGGTAATTATGCGTGTTAGATTACCTGGTTTCACGTTTCTCGCCCCCGTATATGAATACTATGACTGCTATGATTGTCAAGATGAGCAGAATCGATGATATCGCGGCAGCTGCAGGCCAATTCCTTGCTATCGTCAATTGTCGTGCTATTTCATTACCGATCAGTCGAGAATTTTTTCCACCCACCAATTCTGGTACAGCATACGTTCCAAGTGCTGGTATGAAGACAAACACAAAGGCAGAAACGATTCCTTGCTTTATGTTCGGTAATAAGATTTTGAAAAATACCTGCCTTTTCGTACAACCCAAGTCCATTGCTGCCTCAAAAAGTTGTTTTTCGAGACGTTCTATTGAAGAAAAGAGCGGCAATATTGCAAAAGGCAGATAAGTATATACGAGTATCAACAGTACTGCTGCATTGTTGTATATGAATTTAACGTACGAATTCACAACACCTGAATTGAGCAACAATTGGTTTATCAGTCCATTGTTGCCTAAGATAAAAATCCAAGCATATATCCTTATGAGTGAGTTTGTCCAAAATGGTATGATTACAAGTAGAAGAAGAAAGTCCTTGAATTTGCTGTACACTATGTAATACGATACTGGAACTGCTATCAGTATACATATTGCAGCTGAAATGAATGATATGATTACCGTGCGTATGAATACCGTGAGATAATTGAGATTGAATATGTCCTTGTATCCTTGTATAGAAAATTTGAGGATTATGCCACCTTGATAGTCTCTAGTCAGGAAACTGTAAGCCAGTATGACAATAACCGGAATAACAAAGAAAATGGTTAGCCAAATTAAATAAACGCTACCATACTTCTCGTATCCGCTACCAGACGACAACACCTCAGACCTTTTACGTTTTAACGTCAATTTTCTTCAACCTCCACTATGAAACTGTCGTCTGGATTCCAGTAGAGGAAGACTTCGTCCTTCCACTTAATAATCCTCTCGTCTAACAAGTAGCTGACATGTTGTTTGTACACCTTGAGGATGTAACCCTCATCCGTCTTTATGAAGTACTTAGTCTGGTATCCCATATAAATAACCTCATCGACTATTCCGTGAACCACGTTGCCAGGTATTCCATCGGACGGCGTAGGTTTATTGTGCATTATCCTTATCTTTTCTGGGCGTAACGTAATGAGCACAGTATCATCAACTTTAACGGGCTTATCGCGGTAGCATATTACTTTGCCAAATGACGGGAATTCGACGACTATGTATTCGTCTGACAAGATTTCGACAACGTCACCCTTCATTAGGTTGCTTTCTCCGATGAAATTTGCGACAAACGTATCAGCTGGGCTTTCGTATACTTCATACGGCGTACCATATTGAACAACAACACCATTATTCATAACTGCGACGTGATCAGAAATGCTTATTGCCTCGGCCTGATCATGTGTGACATATATGAACGTTATTCCAACTCTATCGTGAAGATTATCGAGTTCTATGAGGAGTTCCTGCCTCAACTTTGCGTCGAGTGCACTTACAGGCTCATCGAGTAACAACACCTTCGGCTCATTTGCCAGTGCCCTGGCAAGTGATACCCTTTGTTTTTGACCACCAGAAAGCTGTAAAGGCCTCTTTTGTGCATGTTCCTCAAGGCGAACGAGGTTTAGTAACCAATCCACACGCCTTTTTATCTCAGATTCACTGAATTTCTTCAATCTAAGTGGAAATGCGATATTTTCATAAACATTTAAGTGAGGGAAAAGCGCGTAGTTTTGAAATATCGTATTTACAGGTCTTTTGTTAGGTGGCAAACTCAATATACTTTTATCATCGAGTAGTACGTCTCCATCATCGACATCTTCCAACCCAGCTATTATACGCAACAAAGTTGTCTTTCCACATCCAGATGGTCCAAGCAGCGAGAAAAATTCGTTTTCTTCTATCTCCAAACTCACGTTCTTCAAAACATGGAAATCGCCGAAGTACTTATCAACTTCGATTATGCTAACAGAACTACCAGGCAATTGGCTATCACTCCCACATAATTTTTATTGTATATCAAACAACTTTAATGATTACCAACACGTTGAATTACAATGAATCAAAGTCCAAACATATAAAGCAATACCAAGAAGAAAATACCTATTATGAGCATCGAAATCGAAAGAAAGATA
>DPXZ01000120.1 GCA_003526765.1 Fervidobacterium sp. | reverse complement strand
ATACACGAATACAAACGCCAATTGCTCAATGTAATGCACATAATATATCTGTACAACGAAATAAAGGCTGGTAAGACATTATCAGTTCCGAGAACGTTCATATTCGCTGGAAAATCGGCACCAGGATATAAAATGGCAAAGTTAATAATAAAGCTAATAAACAGCGTGGCATCAGTTGTAAACAGTGACCCAATTGTGAACAAATACCTGAAGGTTGTCTTCATTCCAAATTACAATGTATCGTTAGCACAAATCATAATACCATCGGCAAACATAAGCGAGCAAATATCGACAGCGGGTACTGAAGCATCAGGTACAGGGAATATGAAATTTATGATAAACGGTGCATTAACACTCGGCACACTAGACGGTGCAAATGTTGAAATGATGCAGGAAGTTGGGGAAGATAACATCTTCATTTTCGGCCTAAAGGCAGAAGAGATTGCACAAGCAAAAAGAGAGGGAAAATACAATCCATTTGGAATATATCTCGAAGATGAAAGAATAAGAAAGGTACTTGATATGATAAAGAATGGATATTTTAACTCAGAGAACCCTGAGTTATTTGAAGACATATACGAAACATTACTGTACGGGAAATATGCGCCTATGCCTGATCAGTATTTTCTCCTTGCCGATTTTGATTCATACGTGAGAACACAGGAAAAAGTTGAACGTCTTTATAATGACAAGATACAGTGGAATAAGAAAGTACTTTTGAATATAGCACGTAGCGGAAAATTCTCAAGTGACAGAACAATCGAAGAATACGTAAGAGACATATGGAAAACAAAGAAAGTGATTGAATAAGAAAGCGAGGGATAAACCCTCGCTTTTTTATAAATCGCTTCTATCTCAAATATCTACTATTTGTTCAGATCAATCTTTTTGTGACAGAACCACCAATCGTAGCAGTCATATTCCTTAAGTCTTGTCGCAGCAGTCTGACAATCGCTCGCTGTAGGAACAATCACCTCATCGCCAAGAAGCTCGTTGTTTGGCCAGTTGGCTGGAAGCGCAACTTTGTATTCATCGTTAATTTGGAGTCCTTTGACCATTCTGAGGATCTCATCCATGTTTCTACCAAGTTCCTGTGGGTAATAAAGCATAGCCCTGAGAATGCCATTTGGGTCTATGATGAAAACTGACCTGACGGTGTTAGTGCCTTTTCCAGGATGCAGCATGCCGTAAGTCTCCGCAATTGTTCCTCTGTCATCTGCGATGACTGGAAATTGAATTTCAACTCCAAGCTTTTCCTTTATCCACTCTATCCACTTCATGTGAGCAAATACTTGGTCGATGCTCAGTCCTATCAATTCTGTGTTAAGTTTTCTAAATTCATCGTATCTCTTTTGAAATGCAACAAATTCTGTTGTACAAACGGGTGTGAAATCGCCCGGATGGCTAAAAAGAACCACCCACTTACCTTCATAGTCCTTCGGAAACGTAACCACACCATGAGTCGTCTTTGCTGTAAATTCAGGTACTCTCTCACCTAACAATGGTAAACTCATCTCCAACACCTCCTTTGGATTATTTACGGCATAACTAAATCTAATATTATTTTATACTATGTCTAATCTTGTTCAATCGCTACATTGTAAATAATATGTAACTTTATGGTTGCGAGGTATTACCGGAGATTCGTTGGACATTCCATGGTGATCTGATAATTATAGCAGCGTGAGTATGCCTTGGAGCCTTTCAACGCACTCAACTGGAAGCTTATCGTAGCCATTGTTCTCAATATCTTTCGATTGAATAAATTCGATGCGCTTTTCCATCGATGTCTTCAATAGCTCCCGATACTCATACTCTGAAGTCTTTACCTCAAAGCCAGGTATGTTCATTATCTTTAGTCCACCAAACCATTCTACAAATTCAGCCTTTCCTTCGACTATTCTTTCCAATATCCCTAATGTGGTTTCTTTTGTCACTTTCTTATTCAAGAAAAATCCTGTATTGATGATATAGCAGTCAACTCCTTTGATAAAGAGTCTCTTGAACTTGTCGTAATCTTGTGATAGGGGATAGGTCCTAAATGGATTTGCGTAAGGTTCAAAGACCAGTGCTTCTGGATCCACTCCCGGTAACAATTTTTCAGCAGTAGTCCTTTTTGTCGCCAATGTTGCTCCCATCGTTGAAGCAAGTACGGGGTCTTCTATCTTTACAATAGGTGGTAGAATTGGGTCTTTCATGATCCAGAAAATTGCGTTGAGTGGCTCTTCTATCTTGTCTACCCTATTTGGAGACCACAATTTCGATTTTATCGCCCTGCCGTTACCGTTTCGCACATCTTCCATGACCGGTACTAACTTTCCATCTTCATCTACCGTGGTACCACAGTTTTGAATCGTTAATAAGAATTTATTATCATCACTCGTCAGAGGATAATCGGAAGTTTTGTCGAAATAAGACGGTTCAAGTGCAATTGAAGAAAGGTTTTCGAGATTTATGACTAGTGCATCGTCATGCACGATCGTTATATCGTATTTTCCACCATGTTTGGCGTGTGTCAATGTAGATTTTCCTGAACCAGATAAGCCAAAAAATGCAGCAACATAGTGTGAACCATTAAATTCGTACTTCTTCAGTCCACCATGACAAGCAGCATACCCTTGCCTATTTCCAACCGACCAGCCAAGTGTCAAAGTACCCTTTTTGAACTCACCAAAATAACGTAGGCCAAGAAGCGCTGCGCAATTATTTCTTGGATCAAAAAGTGCTAATCCACCTGGAAAATCTGGATGACACCAGTCAGGATCTGTGAATATGTATATATCGTTTTCATTCATTTTCTTCGATCTTTCGTACATCGCAGCATACTCAGGTGTTAAGTCTTGGAAGTTCAGCAACCAATTATATACAGTGTTTTCAAATCCTTCAGGTATCAGAATGTGATTTTTTACCATGAAATCTTCATGCAATCCAGTATAACTCATTGCATGGTACATCTTTCTAAATCTTGTGTTGTACACTGCCTCGCGGATTATCTCGGCAAAGTAATCTTCATTCACGCCTGGAACACCTATTATCTTCCTTGCACCGGCAAATCTTCCAACCGTTGCACCATCGTTGAAAAGTAGTATCTTGGTGCCTTCGTCAAGATTCAATAATTCCGGCTTGTAAACAGGCAAATCTGTGACTATAGTTCCCGGTGATGAAATAGCCTTTTTGTATGCCTCTCTCCTAGATGTGAGTAGTTCTACGTTGTTAGCGTAGAATGCCGTCTCGATAGTCACCTTGAGTCTTGAGAAATTCGACTTACAAACATCTTGACGTCCCCACTTTCCTTTAGTTGCCATGTCCATCCTCCCCTCTGAGATACACTACACCTGACATACACCATTTGCGGTACGTATCTATTCTATTATCGCGCAAGCAAAAACTTAAGCCGAGCATAGATTACCATCAGTACGTATACTCATGCATACTCGAAAATTCGCCTGCAGAAGCAGAGTAAGAGACTAATTCTACTGTTTGTCATTTGTACTCGAATGTATTTCCACAATCTATTCAAAGATGTTTTGAAAAAATTGAACTTATTTGATAATCACGGAGTCAAATTATAATGTAGTGTGAGAAGGTTCCAAAATTTTTTGTAGAGACTGATGTGACCTTTGATACGCTTTAAAACATCTCAAGGAGGTGAATACGTACAAAGATAGATGGTATGGGATAACAGTATTGATCAGTTTATGTCAAGCTTTTTTTTACAACAAGATAACCAGAAAGGGGCGAGCTTATGAGGAAGCGGTGGCTTTACGTACCAATGTTAGTGATTTTTGTAATGATAGTAGCGGGTTGTACATCACTATTCAACCCAATTCCAACCGAAGTTTCTGATTTGGACACACTGAAAAGTACGGATCGAATGTACATTTTGACAGCATTTGTTGATGAGGATGTAAGAAGTTTGGTAGATGCTATAGCAGCGGCAGAACCTTCAGAATCTGCCACAGAAACGTTGTACAATATTTATGACATTTACGATGCCCATCCGGTGGCAGTTCAAAAACTCAAAAATATGTTGAGTTCGTCTAACAGCCTGACATCGGTGATCGATTTAGAGGTACAGATTACTGGACAGGCGAAGGAAGACATACTTGAGGCTTTGAATCCTGAAGAAGAAAACCCGGCAGTTGAGAGTTTCTTGTCTAGAGTAGCTACGTTTGGAAATTCTATAAGTGGTATCAGTAAAACATTGGAGAGGTTCATACCAAGCACATCGAAACTGGGAACTCTG
>DPXZ01000053.1 GCA_003526765.1 Fervidobacterium sp. | reverse complement strand
AAAAGTTCCTAATCTCGGAGGCTTAGTTATATGAGCGTTTTAACAAGTAGCTTAGCATTTGCAGTAGCAACGTTTCTATCAAGAATTCTCGGACTCTTTCGAGATATGCTCATGGCGTCAAAATTCGGAACATCTTGGCAAGCGGATGCCTACTTTGTAGCCATACTCTTCCCATTCTTCCTACGAAGGGTTTTTGGTGAGGGAGCGATGACATCTGCATTTGTTCCCTTGTACAGTGAGTCAAAAGATAAAGACGAATTCCTATCATCGGTTTTAACGGGGTTTAGTTTGATACTACTGGTGATAGTTAGTGTTGTGATGATTTATCCAGACATAGTCATATACTTATTCAGCTCCGGTGCATCAGCTCAAGAGAGACAGCTAATAAGAAAACTTGCAAGGATTACGGCACCATCGATATTGTTCATATTTTGGTGGTCCATTTCATACTCAATAGAAAACACGAGAGGGAAATTCTTTTACCCAGCATTAACACCTATCATACCAAACATAGTACTCATAATTGCGATGTTGATACCTGGCGTTGGAATATATGCACCGACTTGGGGATTTTTGATAGGTGAGGTTGCGGCGTTTTTATCTCTTGCATATCCGCTGAAGAGACACAGACTGAAGATATCGTTCAAGTATTTACGAGAGTTCTTGAATTACTTTTGGCCCAGCTTTTTGGCTATGTCCGTTTCACAAATAAACAGTATAGTTGACACAAACGTTGTTTCGTACTACAGTGGTGGCCAAGGTGGTGGGATTTCCTATTTGCAGTATGCATCGAGATTCTATATGCTACCGTACGGCCTCTTTGGTGTAGCCGTTGCAACTGTGATACTCTCAACGATAAGTAACGATAGGCAGAATTACTACAGTCATCTGAAAGATGGGATAACATCCACACTCTTTTTCACATTGCCTGCAACTATTGGACTCATAGTGCTCTCGGTCCCTATCATTAGGTTGTTCTATCAATACGGTCAATTCACTGCCAAAGATACCGAAATGACCGCTAAGGTGCTCAGCGCATACGTAATCGGTTTACCATTCTATGGCGTTTACTCCACTATGACTCGCGCACGCCATGCGCTGAAAGATATGAAAAGACCATTAAAGGCAACGATCATAGTGGCTGTGGTGAATGTGGTACTTGACCTATTGGTTGGATTGAAATACGGACCTGTAGGTGTTGCAGTCGCGACAAGTTTCGCTGGAATACTCGGCTTTTTGTATCTTTTGCTTAAAGAAAAGAACAGAAATTTGTTTGAGAAAGATATTTTGTACATATTCATTTCATCAGTTGCCATGGGGATTTCTACATACTTCTTCTCATCGATATCGGACCATAGGATTTGGGCAATCGTTTCAACAGGGTTTGGAGCAGCTGTTTACTTGTTATTCTCGGCAATTTTCTTTAAAGATAGGCTCAAGACGTTTCTGAAGAGACGATAGGATGATATAAAATAATAATATTAAAGGAGAGCACACGATGATAGGAGAAGAGATAGAAGTATTGTACGAAGTAGACAGCACGAACGAGTTTTTCAAGAAGAATTACAAATCATTCCATGACGGTGCTATCGTAGTTGCAATCAAACAGACTGCAGGCAAGGGGAGATTGGGTAGAAGTTGGTATTCACCGGAAGGTGGATTGTGGTACTCGGTCCTATTCAAGCCGAAAATCCATGTAAATCTCCACGCCTATACCAAGATTTTCTCGATAGCGATAATTGAAGTACTGAGCAAACTGAGAATTAAGGCGTACATAAAATGGCCAAATGACATATATTACAATGGCAAAAAACTCTGTGGCATTTTGGCTGAAGGTATCTCTGTGAACGACAGAGTCGTTGCAATAGTCATAGGAATAGGCATGAACGTAAACAACGACATACCGGAAGACCTAAAAGGTACTGCCATAGCGCTCAAAGACATTTTGAGGAAAAATATAAAAATAACCTACTTATTGGACGAAATAAATAAACACGCTTGGAATCTCCTGATAAGTTATAGAAACGAGACAGAGAACGTAACAAAACTTTGGAAAAAACACCTCGTTCCCAAAGAGGGGGATAAGATAAAGATCAACAACGAAGGAGAAATCGTTGAAGGAAGTGTGCTGAAAATCTCAGATGAAATGCTTTACGTAGACATAGGAGGGAAAGTAATAGGTGTCCAAAGCATACACAAGGTCGTTGATTAAATACATCACCGTAATTTTCATTCTCGTTCCTTTGGTACTCTTTTCTGAAGGGGTCTATTCCGTTATCACATCCAAAATGCCGCAAAGTGCGTACGTTGGCGCATATTTTGTAGACGTAGATAGTGGAAAAGTAGTTGTACAGTACAATGAAAGTAATCTCTTTGTGCCAGCATCACTAACGAAGATTATGTCTACACTTGTTGCGTGGGAAGTACTTGGCCCTGAATTTACCTATACAACGACCATCTACGTGCCGAGGGGTAACATATCACCCACTCTGAAAGGTAACGTTGTGATAAAGGGTAACGGAGATCCATCGATGAGTGTCGATATACTTAAAGAAAATCTCAAAAGATTTGTGCTCGATGGTGTCAAAGAGATAGATGGAAACATAGTCATAGACAATTCATTCTTTTCAAACGAAAGATGGGGAATTGGGTGGGAGTGGGATTACAAAAACCCAAGTATTGACGCACTCATTCTCAAAGAGAACACAAATACATTCTCTCCATACGATGCGAATGCAGTAGCCATGAACTTCGGAAATAATTTCAAGAAGGTACTCAATGACTATGGTATAAGGGTAACTGGAAATGTTGCCGTCGGTAAAGTCTCTTCAAGTTACAGAGAATACATCGTTATGAAATCCGTGCCATTGAAAAACCTCATAAGCGTCGCAAACAAGTACAGCAGCAATTCATACGCAGAGCAGATTTTACGAACAGTTGGACTCAGAGTCTATGGATTTGGTAGCATCTACAACTCACAGAAAGTATTGAACGATTTTGTAAAAAGGTTATTCGGCGAGTACTATCCATTCAAACTAAACGATGCTTGTGGCCTATCCACGTACAATCTATTAACACCTTACATGCTGGCCCAAACACTTGTTTATGCATACAAAAACCACAATGGGTTTAACGGATTTATCTCCACACTTGCGACCGCCGGTAAAGAAGGTACGATGGAGGGAAGACTGAAAGACATAACCGCGTACGCAAAGACCGGTACTTTGCAGAAAGTCTCAAACATAGCTGGAATAATGATAACAAAGACAGGTAAAAGAGTTGCGTTTTGCATAATGGTCAACAATTTCATAACGCCAACTTATGTAGTTACCGCATATCATGACGAAATAATCAGATACGTCTGGAACAACTATTGATAAAGTGATCAATTGACAGAAACTGCATATCTTCTTACATATCTTCGATAGGTTCCAATTCAGTAGGATAAGGCTCAAAGAAAACTTGATCCCTTATATATTCCACTTTGTAACTTATTGCCCACGATTTGAGAACAGCGTTCATTACCTGAAGTGTTACCAAACCACTCTTGTAACCATCCAAGAGATCCATGAAATAAGCCTTCTCCTCACTTGTCAAGAGATCCTTGAAAAAGCCGTATATGTGCAGTAAGGTATTGATTGCACTCGTCTTTTTCATAGGTGTCTTAAGCGCCTTCATGAGCAACCTCATGTAATCATGCTTCATTTCTTGAGTAAAGCCTTTCTGTGCTGCAAGTTTTCCCATCTCGCGCATGGCTCTTTCATTTTTTGCGAGCATGAAAAACTTGTACCGTTGTTGAAATTTGATCAAATCACTTTTCGATACAACATTTCTAAATCTCGCAATTGCAAAGATAGAAGACAAGAAATCAAATCTGATACGACTATCGTTCAACCTCATCTCACTTTCGATAGGCAAGTCCGGAAAACTCTCCACCATTTCTCTTGCAAA
>DPXZ01000004.1 GCA_003526765.1 Fervidobacterium sp. | reverse complement strand
GGAATCTGAAATTTTGAACACAATTGTGAGGAGGTGGAGTGAGGTATGAAAAAGATAGCTGTATTACTGGTACTTTTAAGTGTTGTTTGGGCATATGCGGTAACTTTCATCAACCCTTACGGACCAACCATTTTTGCGGTTGCTGGACTTCTGGATAAGCAAGTGAAGACGGATATGGCATTGGATATAAAGCTTTGGAAGACGATGGATGAGGCCACTGCTTACATCGTTGCCAAGAAGGTGAATTTTGCGGCGTTGCCAGTGGTATTCGGTGCGAATCTGTACACGCAAGGTGTAGATGTAAGGCTTGTTGGCGTGTATAGTTGGAGATTGTTCTATTTGGTTACGACACCCGATTTCGATTACAAAGGTATTCAAAGTTTGAAAGGTCAACAAGTTTACACGGCACAAGGCAGGGGGCAGACAGCGGACGTTGTACTTAGATATCTACTTGCCGATAACGGTTTGGAGCCAGATAAAGACGTGACATTTGCATACGCACAACCACAAGAAATAGTTGCGCTCTTCAACAGTGGAAAGGTAAAGGTCGCTGCGGTACCTGAACCATTCGTGACGATGATGCTTTCGAAAGGAAAGATAGTCATGGATTTACAAGATGAGTGGAACAAGGCAACCGGTACGAAGTACGGTATACCTATAACCGGTATATTCGTCACAGGCAAACTCCAAGACTATGCCGGTACGGTGAGATTATTCCAAAAATCTTTCATGGACAGTTTAAGCTGGTCGTATAAGAATATCGATAAGGCAGTCGACATCACAAACAAGCAACTTGGAATCCCCGCGAACGTTTTAAAAGCATCACTTGATAGAAGTTACTACATGTATGTACCGGCAGGCGACTGTAAGGAAGAAGTGCTCAATTACTTTAAGAAGTTGAATGCAGTTTATCCTGAAGGAATGCCTAAGATTCCAGATGACAAATTCTTCTTTGCAGTAAAGTGATGTTACAAATGATAGTGTAACAATTTGGAGGTGTATAGATGCTACCATCTGGCGGTTTTAGAAAGTATATATCGGTAGTTGGGAAGAGAAATGTTGGAAAATCTTCTTTCCTCAATGCACTGACAAGGCAAGATATATCGATCGTCAGTGATGTACCGGGCACAACGACAGATCCTGTTTACAAGTCGATGGAGATGTATCCGCTTGGTCCGGTTACACTGATAGATACACCAGGGCTCGATGACGTTGGTGAACTTGGTGAAAAGCGTGTTGATAAGGCGATAAAGGCACTCTATAAGTCAGACTGCGCGATCATCGTCGTTGATGACCATATAGGCGAATACGAATTGAAGATCAAGAAGATATTGAACGAGCTCGAAATTCCGTTCATCGTTGCAGTGAATAAGAGCGATACACTTGGAGAAAGAGCATTTGAGATTGCTCAAGAATATGAATCACAGTTCGGCGTAAAGACAATAGTCGTCAGCTCGCTCAACAGACAAGGCTTTGAAAATGTAGGAGACTTGCTTAACACGATTATCCCAAACGACGATGAACTGCCATTCATTCCAGAATTCATCGAAGGTGGAGATTTGGTTGTGCTCGTTGTACCAATCGATCTTGGTGCACCAAAGGGAAGACTTATCATGCCCCAAGTCCATGCGATCAGGGAAGTGCTCGACAGAGAGGCGATCGCCATTACTACAAAAGAGCGAGAGTTGAGATACACACTAGAAAAGCTCAACGAAAAGCCTCGGCTCGTGATCACCGACTCGCAAGCGGTGATGAAAGTCGTATCGGACATTCCAGAAGATGTACCGTTAACAACGTTCTCCATCTTGGAGGCGCGTTATCGTGGCGATTTGAGCTATTTTGTTGAGAGCGTTTACAAAGTTGAAGAACTCAAAGATGGAGATACGGTGATCATCATGGAAGGTTGTACGCATAGGCCGTTAAGTGAAGATATAGGGCGTGTAAAGATTCCAAGATGGTTGACGAACCACACGGGTGCAAATTTGAACTTCAAGGTGTGGGCTGGGGTAGATATGCCAGAGTACGAAGAAGTATCCGATGCAAAGCTGGTCATTCATTGTGGTGGATGTGTAAACACGAGAAACCAGATGATGAGAAGAGTGCGTATGTTCAAACGTCTTGGCATTCCAATGACAAATTACGGAGTTGTCATTTCGTACATGCATGGTGTTTTAGAACGAGCGTTAGAACCACTCGGCAGCGAGATTAATTTGCAATAAGTTGTTCATTACTGATGGTAAATGAGTAGCAGAAACATGGATAGAACAGAGAGAGAGGAGTGAGGGACCGTGGACGGAGGAGTGCAAAGCAACGTCTCATATCGCATCGAAGAGGATTACCTTGGTAGTAAAGCAATTCCCTCAGATGCTTATTACGGCATTTCCACCGCACGGGCCCTCGAGCTCTTTCCTTCAACTGGTGAGCGTTTCGATGATCATTTTCTGTGGGCATACTTCATGATAAAGAAAGCCTGTGCACTGTTGAATGCAGAACTTGGAATGCTCGATGAGTCAATCTCACAAGCAATCCAAAAGGCGTGCGATGAGTGGGAAATTTTGAAAACTCACGTTGTTGTAGACCCATTGTGTGGTGGTGCGGGCACTTCTGTCAATTTGAACATCAACGAGGTGATAGCCAATCGCGCAACTGAGATCTTGGGTGGGAAAAAGGGAGAGTACATCGTAGATCCGTACAACCATGTCAATTTACATCAATCTACTAACGATACATTCGTCACCGCAGGGAAGATGGCAGTGATCGTCACACTCAGGGCACTCGTCGGTAATGTGATCATACTGCAAAACACCATTCAAGACAAAGAGAAGGAATTCTACACAATTCGCACAGTAGGTCGTACGCAGCTTATGGACGCAGTTCCCATCATGATGGGTCAACAATTTGGTGCGTGGGCAGATGCATTAACCAGAGATCGGTGGAGATTAAACAAAGTAGAAGAACGCATCAGAAATGTGAACATAGGCGGAACAGCAATTGGTACTGGCATCGGTGCACCGAAAGAATACATATTGAAGATCGTAGAAGTGTTGCGGAGTGTGTCGAATGTCAAGATCGCAAAGGCGGAGAATTTGATAGATGCAACTCAAAATTTGGACACGTTTGCTGAAGTCCATGGACTTTTGAAATCTTTGGCTGTGAATTTGTACAAGATAGCGAACGATATACGCCTGCTCGGTAGCGGACCAAACACGGCCATCGGAGAATTGAAGCTTCCAGCAGTGCAAGTAGGAAGTTCGATCATGCCTGGAAAAGTCAATCCCATAGTTCCAGAATACGTCATGCAACTTGCCCTTACCGTCTTTGGCCACGATGAAATCATCTCTCATGCATGTGCTCAAGGTAATCTCCAACTCAACCAATTTGCTCCAATTATTGTCCACTACACGCTAAAATCTATGAAGAGCTTACAAAACTCCTGCAAGGCGTTGAAAGAATACGTTGCAAAGATAGATTTACAAAAAGGAAGATGCGAAGAACATCTCCAAAGTTCCGCTTCAAATCTGACACCCCTTATCAACTACTTCGGATACGAGAAAGTGTCACAGGCAATAAAAGACGCAAATTGGGATATTCAAAAAGCGATAACCGTCTTAGCACAGTCTGAAGGCATATCTGTGCAAGAACTTCTCAACAAGTTGGACATCAACAAGATGACCGGATTGGGGTTCGTTTGATTGCCAAATTCTTATACATTCTTTCTACTCTTTTTGCCACACGTAAAGAAGATGTTCTGCTTCTTTCGTGAAATACTTTCCGTACTTTTCATTCAGATGGAGGCTTTTGAAGATGCCTAATGCGGTTATATCCACAACTCTCCAGCCATAGTGAGTTGCGAATTCAATTAATTCTTCATCTGAAATGCCGCGAGACATGAACGCACCGTATTCTGAACCTATGAGTAAACGGCCCGTCTTTTGTAGATTTCTTACCTCTTGCCTGCTACCGTACACAACAGCCTCTTTCATGTAAAAGCCGAAATTATCAACAGTGCCAAAAGCAAACGTGCCTTTCTTTGCTATTTTCGATACATTCTCCAACGTCTTTCCAATATCCTCAACGTAACTAAGCACATCACCAAGAAGGAATATAACATCAAATTTGTCTTGCACCTTCTTTGTGAATTTTTCGGCCTTGCAGTTGATAAATTTACACACATCTTGGAAATCTAAGAGCTTTTCTCGAGCTATCTCGAGCATCCTTTTTGCAGGTTCGACCAACGTAACTTTGGCACCGCGTTGAGCGGCCCAAAGTGACCATTGCCCAGTTCCAGCACCCAAATCGAGTACCGATTTCCCCACCATATCCGGTACATACTTGAGGATCTCGGCCTCTATCTGTGCCATCACACTTTGCCAATATTCATCTTTGTACATATCATCGTACATCTCAGCAATGAAGTTGTAGTACTCATGCGACCTTTGGGCCATGTCGATGTGTCCTTTCAATATATCCTCTTGTACTGGGTGTATCCTTTTTTCGATTTGTCGACAGCTTTCAATATCCTAAACCCTTTATGTGGCACATTGAATTTCAGAACGCCGCCAACTATCCAGAATTCCTCACCAGTCATCAAATCAACGAACGTCGTACCTGCGAGTAATCTTCCATCAGGGACAGAAACGGAAACATTTTCTTCACTATCTTTGTTCACAGCTACGATTACGTCGTCGAGTACATACGGAGCTTTTCTCAAAAACACAATTGGCTCTTCATTCAGCACTTCAAATCCACCGACTTTTAATGCAATCTCTTGTTTTCTTATATTGATTAGCTTCTTGTAAAATCCCCTCAATTCATTGTCCCATAGTTCTTCATTCCAAGGCATCGGTGCCCTGCATTCCGGGTCCCTTCCACCAGTTAAGCCGATTTCTGTACCGTAATATACGAAAGGAACACCAGGGCAGGTAAATTGCAACACGACAGCCAACTTTCTCAATCCCTTATCTGGAATCACAGTTGCCAATCTTTCCGTGTCGTGGCTATCGAGCATGTTCCAACAGCCGTATATATTCGGTGTCTCATCGTATGCCTTCTTCAAAGCTTGTGCTGGATTTCTAAATTCACCTTTCAGATATCCAAGGACAACCTCTCTGAAATGGTAGTTCATGATGCCATCTACTACAGTCCAATTCGATGGAAAATTCCACGTCTCCGTTACAACGTACTTCTCTGTCGAAACACTCTTTGCACGTGAGTTGATAAGTGCATTGTTCACATATCCTACATCAAAACCCACATCGAGTCGCCAACCGTCGATACCCAACCTGAGGTAATGTTCAACAACAGAAAGCAGGTAATTCCTCACTTCGAGCTCTTCCCAATTCCACTCCGGCATTCCTTCAAAATTGTTCCAAGATCTGTATCCATTCTTGTAGAATGTAAACTTACTCATGTGCGTTTTATCGCCTCTGAGGGCTTTCTTGAACCATTCATTTTCTTTGCTCAG
>DPXZ01000097.1 GCA_003526765.1 Fervidobacterium sp. | reverse complement strand
GCGATAATGAAATACGATGAAACGAAAGGTATACTGGAAATGTTTATCGCCGATGAGTATATTGGAAAATTCGGTATCGTAGAAATGTATGATAAGATACTCTACGCAGGTATCCTTTCAAAGATGATTGAAGTTTTCAACGTACCATCGTTACCGGTAAGTATGATCAAGGAGAATGTAAAAGTTTACCTAAACGACTAAGAGGTGATCAATTTGTTTAGATGGTTGCTTGAAGAAGACAGGAAAAAGTATGTGAGTTTTTTAGAAACTGGTGCGATAAGTCTTGATGAATTCATAGATGATTTGATAAGTGTAAGAAAGGATAACGCATCTAAATATCCAGAGATGGTTTTCTTAGCAATTAGAAAGGCTATTTCTGAAAAGTACATCGATGTTGACAAATTCAGTACTTTGCTGAACGTTTGTTCTGAGTGTGTCCTTGAACTTTTGAGAGCTGAATACAAGGTAGTGAAATTTCCGGTTGTGTCGAAGGATAAAGCGTTGTCTAAAATCGCACAGGCATTGGTGTTTGAAGATGATGCGGGATACACAAACCTTGCACATCAACAGGCGTCAATCGATGCTATACGAAAATTGAAAGGAAAGAATTTCTCGGTTGTTTTTGATACGTTGTTTTACGATGATTCTTTCATGTTTGCAGTTGCCGTCGGTGCACTTTCAAAGAATGTGCCAGAAAATATTGCATTTACTGGAAGAATAGGGGAGCATGGAAATATCTTGCCAATAAATTCTTTGAGTGAGAAAGAGGAAGTTGTGAAAGATGAGAACCTTATTTTGCTCTCCCCACTCGACGCAGCACATATCGACGATGTGATAGATGTATTGAACGCACAAGGGGCAAGTGTACCTGTGTTTTATACATACCAAGACAACGATGATGCAGATAGAAAGTATGAGTCGTTTGTTGAGTTTGTCCATTCTGTACAAGACAACTGCGTTGGTATTTCTGGTATACGGTTGGCGGAGAAGGTTTTTGGTTTTTCAACGTTGTTGAAGTACAAGAAGTTGGAATTTACAGACTGGAACGAATTAGCCATCGTGGGTGGAGACAATTTGAGAATGATTGCAAAGGCAGGCTTTATACCAAATATCGCTTTTGAAGGCCCTGGACCTTTAGCTATGGGTGTTGGCATTAGATTTGGTGCTCAGTATCCGATCGTAATCTACCACAAAGTGGCACAAGGATACGCAAAAGTGATTGATCTGTCAGATAATCTAAGAAAGATAAAGGCGATAAAGCAATCATTCGATAGGTTTGATGTTGAAGTGTCTGGAGATGGAGATATCTGTGTGTACATTATAAAGACTGCATCACATGAACTAAAGGCACAGGTAATCGATTTTGTGAGAAAAAAAGAAGGGAACAATTTTATGTACATCTACGCTTCCCACAAAAATTCTGGAAATCTGCCAGTGGAAGACTGGACAGTTGAGGTCTCAGAACTGATGAGTATAGTCCAGAAGGTTAAGGCGGAGAAGTTGTTAAGTAAGATAGAGTTTTTCATGAGTTGCCCTATACCAATTGCATTCGGATTCGGTATGGCATTTGGACATTTTGGTAATGGCAGCATATATGCGTACAATAATATCGAAAATACGTACACAGCAGTGATAAGGATTGAAGAGTTGAAGTGATAACCCCCATGATTTTTGCATGTTCAAATATCTTCTCAAATATTTTCCCGAGTATCTTCCAAGACCAAGTGTTCAAATCTAGTGTAGAATTCCTTTAATTTATCTTTTAACTCTTCGTGACTAATGCGTTCTTTGGCAAAGCCCATGTGATTGATGCTGTTTCTGTATTTCTTAATGCTCCAGCTTATACTTTTAAGGTCTTTCGGGACTTTTCCAATTATCTCTTTTATCACGCTTCTATATTGTTCTTTTATTTTCCAATTATTCTCATTTTCAGCAGATACGGTGAGTACTTTATTCGCAATTTCAAATCGAATGTTCTGGTTGAATAACATTTTTTTGTCTTGTGCGTCTGGTACCGCTTTTTTAATTATATCTTTGTAGTTCACTATTACGAATGTCTTAAGTGCCTCTTCCAATGCAGTATACCCTTGTTGAATCATGTTCGCATCTATGCACCATTTGATGAAGGCTAACGACAGCATCAACACATCGTCTGTATTGAAGCTTTGCGTCTTATCTTCAATTAGCTGCATCAGCAGGTTCATCTCTGAAAAAGTTCCGTCTTTGTTGAAAGTATCTTTGGCTTTTTCTATAGCATCTTTAATTGCTTTGTATGCTAAGACAAAAGATGTTTTACGATTCCAACTTTTATCGTCATTAGCTGGAAATCCTCTGCATACAGAAATGTCTGATGAAAAGTCTGCTACTGCATCAAAAACATCTGCAATAGATTTACCGTAGTAGCTATCATCTTTCCCTGATTTAGTAACTATGTCTCTCAGTCCACCAGCGTCGCCATGCTTTATAAATGAATGCACTGAGAATGTTAGCTCAAGCAATTCGTTAAGCGGAGAAAGGTTTAAAATGTTTGCCTCTTGCTGATTTTCAACGTATACGCCATAGATGATGCGTAAGATGTTGACTTTTTTTATTAATTTCGCATAGTTTATCGCAACAAGAGAGATGAAAGGTATTGATCTAAAAGAATGTGTTATATCAAATATGACTTCATCTCTATTATCGAGTGCTTCAACTATTATTCGAAATACTTCCCTTATGTCCTCATCATTCCTCACGTTTGGAATCATTCTGAATTTTAAGTCCCATTTGTAATCTTTGATTTTCTTGAGTGCAAGTAGCTCGTTTTCCAATGCAGGCCATCTGAGAGCTTTTGCCTCAGGTGTTGTGAAAACTATGATACTGTCTTCGGATGTCCATTTTTCAGTATAGACAACTGTCAATGCAGAGGCAATCTGTGCAGCTTTGACTTTCATCTTCTCTTCTCCAAAAACGTACGTGACTTTGTCGTATTCACCCATTCCAAGGAATGTTAACAATTTTTTCGACACAAACAATCACTCCAGTTTTATTAAAGTTAATCTGTATTTCTACTGCAAATTCTATTTTTTCTATTATTATATCACCACACCTCATTGAAATTCATCTATCATTCTTTGATTTCCAATAGTACTTCTCCAATTTCTTGTCAGACTCCGATATTTATGTGCGTATATATAAATGGAGGGAGTTAAGAGAAATCAAAAAAATAAAAAAGGAGGTAAGAGTATGGGGTACAGAAGCAGATATAGGGGCGGAAGTTATTCAAGAGGAAAAAATTGGACATCTAGTCGCGGACGTTATTACAATGGTTATGGTCAAAGGATAAGAAATCCGTATTCTTACTTTGAAGCAGTAGGAGAAAACAGATACGGATACAATAGAAGCTACAGAAATGGCTACGGAGAAAGAATATACAATCCAAGTGAATACTTCAGAGCTGTAGGAGAAGATAGATACGGATACAACAGCTGAACAAGGATTGGTTAACAAGCTAAAACAATAAAAATAGATAGAAATACCGTGATTCGAGGCTTTCAAGTTAAAATAATGTGATGTTTATCATGCTGGTTAAAAGTATGCCGGCATGATTTTTTTATTTCTCAGTTCCAATGTACAAGAAACTTCACCCAGCAACATCTCTCAGACTTCTTTGCTGGATGAAGTCTCTACATTTAATTTTCAGTTCATCTCTTCAGTTTATCTTGTCTTGAATTTGGTTGTACCATTGAACAACTTTTGGATTTGCAATTATCTTGTCCGGTGAGAAGTTGACCATTGTGAGGTCGTCGGGATTTGATGATCTGCTCAGTGCAACGTAAAGCTGAGATGGAAGGAAAAACCTTTTGCAATCGATGTACAAGCTTGGTATCGATAAGCCTTGCACCTTGTGGACTGTAGATGCGTAAGCAAGTCGTAATGGGTACGCATCAACTTCAAATACTGTTTTCAATTTCAGTTTATCCTCATCCGCAAATATCTTGTCTTTGTGAAATTGAAATGGTGAGACTGCTATTATCTTTCCATCATCTTTTTTAACGATTATCACGTCTGTCCCATCTTCAAGTTCGTCAAATCCGATTATTGTACCTAACTCTCCGTTGACGTATCCTTCATCTTTGTTGTTTACAGTGAACATGACACGTGCGCCTGTTTTGAAGGATGCAACTTCCGGAATGTTTTGGCTTTTCATGAATTCTCCAACTTCATTCTCAAACCCTTCTTCTAAAATCGTTGCAGTAGCTTTGGCTTCAAATGTTTCTTCCTTTAACTCCTTTAGCCTTGCTCTGTTGTATTTTTCAACTTCAACGTTAGTTGAAAAGA
>DPXZ01000076.1:4097-5094 GCA_003526765.1 Fervidobacterium sp. | reverse complement strand
CCTTTTCCAATGGGTATGAATCGGTCAGGCGAATAGAAATAGTCTACATCAAACAATCCTGAACGTACTTCCGCTATTCTCTCTATACTCCTTTTTTGTCTTAAATCTGTAAGCAGGAAGTTCACTACGCTTGAAGCCCGCGCACTGCTTAAATGCCAGTTAGACGGATATATCGAGTCAGGCATAACGGCTCTGTCGTCAGCATATCCTCTAACTTCTATGATATTGGAAGTATGTTCGATGATAATTGCCCCAACTTTTTCTATGACCTCTTTGGCTTGTGCAGTTAACCTTGCACTTCCAGATTCGAATATCTCAAAATTACTCAACACAATTACTGTTCCTTCATCTCTTTCTTCTATTGTAACCCTACCTTTGTACTCTTCAGATTCAGAAATTCTCAGCAAATCTTGGTAGACACCAGGTTTTGAAGAGATCAGGGCTTCTTGACTCATCGTCTGTCCGCCAGTTAAAATGCTCGGTGGACTTCCACCCAACGCAACACTCATGCCAACAGCAGTTTGCTGATACTTACCAGGTGATAGAGTAGACATGGAGAAAAGTAAAACAAAAAATGTTAGAAGGAGAGACACCATGTCCCCATATGTATTTAGCCACTCTGGCACGGACTTACAAACACATTTATCCTTTGCCACTACGCACCAGCTCCCTGAGTTTGGGCTTCATACTTCTTCTTTTCAGCAGTTGGTAGGTAAGACTTCAACTTTTCTTCAAGCACCCTTGGATTCTCACCGGCTTGTATCGATATCACACCTTCAAGTACCATCCTCTTTGATAATTCTATGTCTGCAGACCTTTTTGATATCTTTTCAGCAACTGGAAGTCCAACAATATTGGCAAGTATCGAACCGTAAAGCGTTGTTATCAATGCGACAGCCATTGCAGGTCCTAACGTTTCAGGGTTATTCAATTGTTGTAGCATTATGATAAGTCCAACAAGTGTACCTATCATACCAAATGCTGGACCAAATGTACC
>DPXZ01000076.1:0-3930 GCA_003526765.1 Fervidobacterium sp. | reverse complement strand
TCTATTTCCATCATATTTCTAAGAACTTCCGGTTCCGTCCCATCGACAACAAGCTGCACTGCTTTTTTTAAGAAAGGATCTGTAATTTCCTCCAAATTTGCTTCCAGAGAAAGTAGTCCTTCTCTTCTCGCCTTTTCAGAGAAGGTAACAAGCGTTCTTAGATTACCCACATAGTCGATCTTCGGCTCCCTAATTGCCCTCATGATAACACCAACGATGCCAAAAACAACATTCTTCTTATTCGCTGTTATGGCAGATGATAGTGCACCACCAAAAGTTATGATAATGGATGGTATGTTTATAAACGTGGCCATGTCACCGGAACTACTTATTATTCCGTAGACCATGAGAATAAATCCTAAAATCACACCTATGATAACAGTTATATCCATCATTGATCACCTACCGTTGGTGGCAAAAATATCTTCTTCTTATATTCTAACACTTTTTTTACGACCTCTTCAATTGGTTCTGCAACAATGTACTTCTTACCGTTGAATAAAGTTATCGTAGTATCCGGATTGGCTTCTATCTTCTCTATGTATTCAGCATTTATGTAGAACTCTTTACCATTCAAGGCTGTGACTCTGATCACAACATCACCTTCTATTGATTCTGTATTCTACTTTCTTTACTGCTTAACTACTTATCAATCTACTATCTTCTAAGGTTCACAACTTCTTGGAGTATCTGGTCGGCAGTGGTTATCGTTCTCGCATTTGCTTGGAAACCTCTTTGAGCGATTATGAGCTTTGTAAACTCTTCGGAAAGGTCAACGTTTGACATCTCAAGTGCGCCAGCAACCAAAGAACCAAATCCACCTTTGCTTGGTTGACCAATTCTCGCTGTACCGCTATTCGCGCTCTCAGCATACAGAGAATTTCCAGATTCGATAAGCCCTGCCGGATTGTTGAACGTTGCCAATGCAACTTTACCCAACGTATCAACTAAGCCATTTGTAAATGAACCAACGATATCTCCATTTTCCGATATCGAGAATGACTCCAAGACCCCTTGTGCATTACCATCTTGACTTTTCACATATGCATCACCGAGTGCAGCAAATTGTGTTACACCATTCAAATCGAGTTTTATCTTAACAGTACCGTCTCCATTCTCCCCTGCATCAAATTGAATGGCATCTATATTTTCTCCTTCACTTATGTGGCCGGTCGCAGGATCAAAAGAATTGACAGCCAACAATCTACCTGTCTTATCGAACCTTACGACACCATACGTACCACCTGTAATTTCTGCTGCAGTATCATAATTCGAAAGATATTTGATATTCTCACCCGACGCACTTCTCATTCTGAACGCCCATACATTTTCCTTATCGCCATAAACTGAGGCAAGCTTTACAAAATCTGTGTAAATCGTGTAAGGATTACCTAGTGAGTCGTATACCTGTGTAGATGTAGTGTAAAACGGCGACTGGAAGGATGCAACTGCGAAATTCGTTGGATTATCTGCCTCATAGAACCTTGGTTCACCTGCACCTGGGATCGTCAATAAATCAATCTTTGATGGTTGATAAATATTATCGACGTAAGAATTATCAAGCTTAAAGTTGTTATCGTACACAGTATTGTCACCGTTGAGAAGCAATGTGTTGTATATTCCAACAACATCACCAGAAACGGAATCTTTGGCAATTCTTGTAACTCCGTACTTTCCTTGCGTGTACTCGAAACTCACTCTTCCGTTTGCACCATCGGATGTTGCAGTAACAACCTCAGACCCAAACATCTTTCCATTGATCATGACCCTGACTCTGTACTGTCTTCCGGCAATTAAAGAGGCGTCCGATATATTCTGAGTACCTGCCGCAGTTATATCCTGTGGTACTATGGTAGTTGGGGTCCCATCCATATTTTCCACAACATATTGAACGGTGAAATTTCTTGTTAGTTGTCCTGAGACAGTTGATGAGACATTCTGAAAATCGAATTCCATATCGCTGGGCATAACTTCCTGAGTAGACGATGCAACTTCCATCGTGTACGTCTGGCCATCAACAAATTTTTCGGAAATTATCTGTTCTGTTAAATTACCATTCACGACATTCCTTGATAGAGTATCTACAATTTTTCCTGTAGAATCTCTTATTATGAATAAATAATTACCATCTTGCTGTTGAATTGGCGTTGTGATATTTAATACCCCTAAGTTAGCTGTTCCGGACATAGTCTGCTTTATCGCACCGGAACTTACAACATTACCGAACTTATCGAATTTTATGTACACTTTCCCATCCATCTTGTCATCAAGATTTGCGTCGATCTTTGCTGTGTATATTTGATAATCTCCAAAAGTGTCTTCAAGACCTCCAAGGTCTCTCTCAAAGACAACCTTTGTGTTCACAGTTCTTCCACCGTAACCGTTTAATGCAATAACAAGTTTTTCTGGCCCAACACGCGCATCAAGATTCCCCGCAAGAGACATTCTGGAAGTCTGTTTTGCCGCCATGCTCAATCCAGAAGAAATTTGCATCTTCCCTATAGGTTTGTTCGTATCTATGAATCTCTTGCCTGTCAATGGATCCACTTCTGCAACCCAGCCTTGTAATTCCAAGCCGGTAGTTGGCTGCACAACGGTACCGTTGAGATCAAGGTCAAAATTTCCTGCCCTCGTATAGTACTGCCTTTGACCATCGGAAAGAATGAAAAAACCTTCTCCTTGAATTGCAAGGTCTGTCTTCTTTCCAGTGTTTTGAAAACTGCCCTGGTTCATCAATTTGTCGATCGATGCGACACGTATACCGTAGCCTATCTGTTTTGGATTCGTACCACCCGTATTATCGGTGGCTCTTCGTGACATATCCAATATTTGAGAAAAATTCGTTGCATACGTAACCCTTGAACCCTTAAAGCCGGTGGTGTTAACATTTGCGATGTTGTTGCTCACCACATCGATTTCTTGTTGGAATCCCTGAAGACCGGAGACACCACTATAGAGCGATCTCATCATATATCTTCACCTCTTCATGCGTAGATTTCTGATATTTGTGAAATGTCATAAACAACGCCATTTATCACTATCTTTATATTGTTGCCATCGAATTGCACACCGCTTATCGTTCCACTCTCAACGCATGGAATTTCTTCTAGCGTTCCATCAGAAGTTGTTTTCATCAATTTAAATGAGTATCGACCATCTTCAACTTTAGTTCCGGAACTGTCCTTCCCATCCCAAGCTAATATCTGCATACCTTCACTCAATTGACCTAAGTGCTCTTCATTGACAACCTTCCCGTTCTCGTCGTATATCTGTACAATGACATTTGCTTCAGAATCAAGGTTGAAGATTTTTGTCTCAGGTGTACCATCGTTAACGTCTATTGTGTTCGTTTTTACAACTGCGGTCTTGCCTATCATCGATACCGACTGAGTTCTATAAAGCTGCGATGCGGTATCAACGAATGTTTGAACAGATTTGCTCATGTTCATAATCTGCTCTACTGAGGAAAGTTGAGACATCTGAGCTATGAAGTCCTGATCCTTCATAGGTTCGAGTGGGTCTTGATTCTTAAGCTGCGTTGTTAGTATCCTAAGAAATGCTTCTTTATCAAGCTCCTTCTTTATGGTCCTGTCACTTTCCGTTGTGAAGAGGTTAGACACCGAATTCACGTTCATCATCATCTTTTATCACCCACTTTCTATTGTTGTTTTTATTGTTTTCTTCAGCTTCTTGATAACTTCTTCCATTTCGAGAGTTACGACCATTCTGACTGTTCTGATTTTTTCCTTCTTCCTGACCTTGCTTCTGGTCATAGTACCTTTCTTCTTCTCTCACCTTTACCTCAAATGTCCTCACTTCAAAATCAAGACTTGCCAATCGCTCCCTCAGAATGTATGAATTCTTCTCAATTGTGTCCTTTGCCTTCTCATTTTCAGCCAAGAAAAGTATCTGTATCTGCTTCCCTTCCTT
>DPXZ01000017.1 GCA_003526765.1 Fervidobacterium sp. | reverse complement strand
CGCAAGTTTTGGGAGCACTTCCGGAAAATCTTCAACTTGAGGTTGTAAAGAGAATTTCATTGTTAGAAAGAGCCTCACCAGATGTCGTTAAAGAAGTGGAAAAGTTGCTGGAAAAGAAATTCGCCGGTGTTACGACGCAAACAATGAGTGTTGTTGGTGGACTTGATACTGCTGCTGAGATAATGAATAACCTTGATAGGTCTACGGAAAGAACGCTAATGGAAAGGCTTACGTATGAATCTCCAGAACTTGCTGAGGAGATCAGGAAAAGGATGTTTGTCTTTGAAGATATACTCAAACTCGATGACAGATCAGTACAACTTGTACTTAGAGAAATCAACACACAAGATTTGGCAGTTGCATTGAAGGGTGCTTCAGAGGATTTAAAAGAAAAGATATTCAACAATATGTCGAAACGTGCACAACAATTGTTAAAAGATGAAATAGAATTCATGGGACCTGTAAGAGTGAAAGATGTTGAAGAAGCTCAACAAAAGATCATAAATGTGATAAGACGACTCGAAGAAGCAGGAGAAATAGTCGTTGCACACGGTGGTGGAGAAGAACTCATCACCTAATTTGTTTTCAACTCTGTCATGCTTTGTCATAAGGGGTTCACTAAGGAGAGTATTTTTAATGTGGGATGAAAATGTATATTGTGCTGTAGATATAGAGACAACAGGGTTAGATCCTTCGATGGGAGATATGATCATCGAAGTCGCAATCGTTCCGGTTTACAAGGGTAAAATCGTTAGGGAGCTTGTTTACTCATCTTTGGTAAATCCGAAGGTTTACATCCATGCGTACGCTCAGAAGATTCACAAGATCACGAATAGTGATATAGATGGTGCTCCTGGATTAGATGAAGTCATATCAGTGTTGAGAAAGTACTCTCAAGATACGATAATGGTATTTCACAATGCAAAGTTTGATTTAACCTTCTTGGATTATGCGGCCAAAGAAATTGGTCAGCTGCCATTGAATGTGTACTACATAGATACGTTGGATATTTCTCAAACGATATATGGAAGGCGAAGAAAACTTGAAAGCCTTGCCCAGGAATTTGGTGTATCGCATAAGGTAACGCATAGAGCTTACGATGATGCGACGGTTACTGCTGAGGTGTTCATTAAATTCTTTGATAAGTTTGGGTGGGAAACGATGCATGAGTTCTTGAAAAAATGGTTGGGAAAGGAGTACTGAGATGGTCAAGAATTACATTTTGGATACAAACGTACTTGTACACGATCCCGATGCGATATATTCTTTTCAAGATAACAATGTCTTTATCCCATTACCGGTTTTGGAAGAGCTCGATAAACTGAAAAGAGAACAAGGTAGAATTGGTAAGAATGTACGTACTGTGATAAGGTCACTCGAAGAGTTGCGTAACCGTGGAGATCTGAACACTGGAATAAAACTTTCCAACGGTGGACAATTGATGATTTCTGTGCTTACTGAATCTGATTTCGATAGGTACCAGGTAAAGTTCTTGTTTGAAAAGTATGTGGATAACTGGATAATTTCGTATGCAATGTATCTTAAAGAACATAGCAATATTCCAACGATCATCGTTTCGAAAGATATAAGCCTGAGATTGAAGGCTTCAGCACTTGGATTAGTTGCTCAAGATTATCTGACAGATAAAAATGATCTCAATAAATTACCATTGGGATATCACACGGTCAAGAAAATAGATGAGATCAATAAGGAAACGTTGGTGCCAAACGAATATGTCGAATCCAACGAAGGCTTTTTCAGATTCGATGGTGATAAATTTGTAAAGATCGATTCTAAGCCAAAGGTCTTCGGTGTAACACCTAGAAATAAGGAGCAACTTTTTTCTCTTGATGCACTCACAAATGATCAAATAAACCTGGTATCGTTGATTGGTATCGCAGGAACCGGTAAGACCTTCCTCGCGTTGGCCGCAGGTCTTCAAAAGACTTTGATAGAAGGTATTTACGATAGGATAACAGTTGCTCGGCCATTGATACCAATGGGTGGGAAAGACATAGGTTACCTTCCTGGTGCATTGGAAGAAAAGATATCCCCTTGGATGAGTGGCGTAATGGACAATTTGGAATACATCTGCAGGCTAAACAATGTCAGTTTCAAAGATTTAATGAAAAAAGAGATTATAGAGCTTGAAGCTTTGACATACATCAGAGGACGTTCTATCCCGAAGCAATTCATAATAATCGACGAGGCACAGAACCTTACACCTCTTGAAATTAAGACCATATTGACAAGGGCAGGAGATGGTTCAAAGATTGTCTTGACGGGAGATCCGTATCAGATAGATACTCCGTATTTGGATGATAGCAGTAATGGATTAGTCCACGCTGCTACTAAATTGAGAGGGCAAAAGATAGTGTGCCACATCGTGCTTACAAAAGGTGAGCGTTCTGAACTTGCAAGCCTCGCTGCAGAGATGCTATAGCATAATCTACAACATGAAAAATGCGAATATTGTGTAAAATAAGACAACGGGGGAGGAATGCATGTGACTGTTGAAGTAAACAACTTAAAATTGTACGATGATTTCAAAGACTTCTCAAAATTTCAAAATCAGATCGAACAGTGCAAGGTCAATTTTCTGCTCAGACTTTCAAAATCGTACCAAGATGCACAGTTCGTGTTCTACAATGTTTTGGGTCAGCTTGCACTAATTGAAGATATTGAAAAACTTTTGGGTAGTATTTTCAGAAACTACGAAATCATCTATGAACCAGTAGACCTTGACTTTAATTCCTCCCCAATAGATAATAAGCCATTTATAAGAGTAGATAGGGAACTCGTTGCTGTGGAAGGAACGGAGACAATAGGCTTAAAACGTGCTAGCGATTTACGTCAACTCTTATGTGAACACACAAAGTGTTTCTATGTTTTGGAAGTACCTACGAATAAAAAGATGGATGATAATGTGCAATCTTTTGTTGTAGAAATAGACCCAAGGAACTTCATGGAATCTGAGTTGGTTAACGGAATAGAAGACGTTGGAGCTAAATACCTTGTGCTAAAGCTCCTCAGGGGTGAAAAGGTATGTTTCTGAGAAGAGCAAAGATAGAGGGATTCGGAAAACTTACCGATAAAGAGTTCTTGTTCAAGCCCGGTATGAATGTAGTGTTCGGACCGAACGAAAGTGGTAAGACGACACTTGCAAAATTCCTTCTGTATACACTTACTGCACCAAATCAAGATGCACTGAAATTCAAGCCATGGAATGGAGACAAATTCGGTGGATTGGTTGAGACTTCCGATGGGACTTACACATTTGGAGAACCAAAAGACGACAATATCAGTAAGTCTGTTTTGGAAAATGTTGCCTTCCTATTGGAAGATGACGATATTGAGACCATAACTTTGGATAGGAACATCATTGAAAGCTCACTGAAGAAAAAAAGCGAGAAGACAGATGAAGGAAAGATGCTGAAATCAGCTATGCAGAATATAAGTAATCTGAATTTGAAATCCTGTATTGAGACATTATCGTCTGATTTAGAAAAGATAGAAAAAGAGATAAATGCAATTAAAGAGAAAATTGGTTTGAGAAACAAACTATACATTGAACAGAAAAAAGTAGGATCTCAGATAAGAAAATATGAGGATACTTTAATTACTATCAAAAATAAACTTCTCGATGTTTCTAAAGAAAGAAGAGATAAAATATCCAATGAAATTAATGAAGTCAAAAGAAGAATTGAGAGTTTGAAATCGGAATTGGCAAAATACCAATGGGTTGAAAGTGTAGAGTCTGAGTCTATTCAAGAACTTTCGAGTGTATTTGAAAAGGAAAACAACGTAAAAAATCAAATGACCAAGCTTGAAAGTGAAGAGAAAGAACTGCAGAAAAGCATCGACTCGAAGTCAGCTGAGTTGGAGAGCAAGTTGAAATTGCTTGGTGCCACATCTGAAAAAGATTTGGAAAACATCAGTCTTAGACTCAAACATCTCAGTCTCTTGGCAAAGATGTACGGAGATGGTGTAAATGAAAGTGTGGTAGAAGACCCGTTGTGGAAAGTGTTCCTGGAAAATCCATCGATATTGGATGATGCAGAAGAGGAAGAACAAAGGCTGCAAGAAAGTAGGGCGATGGCTGAACAAGATAAACGGTCACTGCAAGAGCAGATAGAGAGAACTGAAAATAGTGCAAAATATTCAAGGGACCTCTCTTTGGTATCTGCAGTTGCTGGGATAGTACTTTTCGTCTTAGGCCTGCTGTTCAATAGTATATCGTTGTTCATGTACATACCCTCAGTGCTGTTTTTAGCGGCGAGTGTATTTCTTGTCACAAGATGGAGAAGAAACATCTCTCTGGTTGACGTATTGCAGGAAAATTTGGTTCAATTATCGATCGAAGATAGGCAGGTCTCCAACGTATGGAAAGTGCTTAGACAATATGGTGTTTCGGATGTAAGACAGCTGAGGAGAAAATATTCGGAGTTTCTCGAATGGAAGGCAAAAAACATCGAAAAGGGCAGACAAATTGAGCAATTAAAGGCGATAGAACAAGAGATGATTGCAGAATTATCGAAATTTGGTGTAACGGGTGCGGCGCAGATGATCATTTCAGCCGTTGAAAATCTTCAAAGGACTTTCAATGAAATTCAGGAGATAATATACGAGAAAGAATCAATGGAACGGAAATTGATGCAAGTACGCGGTGAGTATCTGTCACTCCAAAAGGATCTTAGAAACGTTACGGAGCTCATTGAAACAAACTTGAAGAAAATGAACTTAAAGAGGGAAGATGTAAATAATTACAACGAAGCATACAGAAGCTATTCCCAATTAAAGAGCGACTTGGCTGATTCACAGAAGAGACTTAGCGAACTCGAGGCTGACTTGGTTAATGAACAGAAAGATGTTGTAATTACTGAGTTGAAATTCAATTTATCAGAAGTTGAGAAAAAACTTTCTGAGTTAAGAACTACTTACGATGAACTGTCCTCGAAAATAGAAGGATTGATCGTTGATCAGAAAAGTCTAAATGCGCTCTTGGTTCAAAGAGACGAGATAAATCTTAAGATGCGTTTGATAACTTACCTTGGGAATATTGTGCCAAAGGTATACGATTATTTGCAAAATAGGTTCAATAGATTCGTAGATAGTTACTATAAAACGTTCAGTGAGGAATTTACAAAATTCTTCTACAACGTTTCGGGCCAACCACGTAATTTCGTAGTTACACCAGATCTTTCGATAAAAATAGTCGTTGAAGGAGATTTGAAGGATCCCTCTGAATATCTCAGCGGTTCTACGAAAGATTTACTGATATTCGGAATCAAAAATGCGCTATACAAGACTTTTTTTGATTTCAACATGCCACTTGTCATCGACAACACACTCATAAGGTTCGATGATGATAGATTAGCAAAGATACTTGATTATCTGAAAGATGAATCAAACTATCGCCAAATCATATTTATGACAAGCGATAGTAGAATACTTAAAATACTGGGAAATGAGAACGTCAATACGATTTATTTGGAGGGATAATCGATGTACAAACGTGTCCTACTAAAACTAAGTGGTGAGGTTTTGAGTGGTGAGGCTCAAAAGGGATTTAGTGATGAACATGTTGATTATTTGATCGAGGAGATAAAGAACGTTGCAGAACGCGGAATCAAACTTGGCATTGTAATAGGTGCTGGCAACCTGTTCAGAGGTAGAGATTTCGATGGACTGAGACCTACAATAGCCGACCAAATTGGTATGCTCGGTACAGTCATAAATGCACTCTATCTTAAAGATAGATTGGAGAGTGCCAATATAAAGACTGTCGTTGTCTCTCAAATAGTTTCTATCCCTTCAGTCAAGATGATAAATTACGATGATATCGACCTTTACTTCGAAGCAGGATACGTTGTTGTGTTTGCAGGTGGGACGAGTAATCCGTTCTTTACCACAGATACCGGTGCTGCATTGAGAGCAGTTGAAATGAAAGCGGAACTCTTGATAAAAGGCACAAAGGTATCTGGGATATACGATAAAGACCCAAAGGTACACAACGATGCCAAGAAATACGATACGATAACTTATGATCAAGCAATAGAAGAAAATTTGAAGATAATGGATACAGAGGCATTTTCCATCTGTAAGAGGTACGATATGAAGATACTCGTTACAGACTTTTTCGAACGTGGGAATCTACTGAGAGCAATCAACGGGGAGAATGTCGGCACATTAGTAGTACCAAAGTAATATCGGTAGTTATTGTTTTCACAGTGGAAAGAAAATATGCAATGAATGGGTGAATGTATGGGTATAAATTTGTGGTATCCTGGGCACGTACAGAAAGCAAAAAGACAGATAAAAGATAACCTCAAGAAAGTAGACGTTGTTTTGATGGTACTCGATGCAAGAACTCCAGTGACTACAACAAGCTTTGAATTGAGCTTGTTTAGAGATAAAACAAAAGTTTTCTTACTCAATAAATCTGATCTGGCGGATGAAAGATACAACAGGATGTGGCAATCGGAGATCTCAAAATCTTGTCCTGCTATGTTGGTTGATAAGAACACGAGCAGAAGAGAAATTCTGAAAATTATCACAAGCCACACGAAGTATGAGAATCCACACATATGTGTTGTTGGTGTACCTAATGTGGGAAAGTCAACCATACTGAACAAGATAATAGGGCAGCACAAGGCAAGAACAGGAGCTCAACCCGGTATAACAAGAGGCGTTCAGTGGATTTCTGTTGAAGGTATAACTGTTTTAGACTCACCGGGTATTCTGTATTCTGAGATATTCTCAAAAGAAGTGGCTGCAAAATTATTGCTCATAGGTGCTGTACCAGTCGAAAACATCACGGATGAGCTTTACGAATTGGCTTTTGACATATACAAGTCAGTTTCTGGTATTGAGTCTGATATGTATTCATACATCGAGGATTTCGGTAAAAAGAGGGGCATTCTAAAAAAAGGTGGATTCGTAGATATTGAAAAGGCAAGGATGCTTTTATTTAAGGACATATCCGAAGGGAAACTCGGTAGGTTCACGTACGATATTGAACTATCAAAATTCTGGGAGGTGTTAGGCAATGGTGGATGTTAGAATTATAAATGCTGTGCTTTCTTCTGCGCAAGTAACTTACGAAACGGTCCTTCAATTGGAAGCACAGTTCGGTAAGCCACAAGCTATTAAAGATATAATGCCACGATACAATATTGTCACAGTAATAGGTTTTGTTGGGGATATAGAAGGTAACTTTGTATATTCATTCAGTGAAGAAACTGCACTTGCAATCGTCTCACGTATGATGGGAATGGATTACAACACAATAGATGAATTATCGCTGAGTGCCATCGGTGAACTTGGGAATATGACGTCTGGGAGCATAGCAATGAATTTGGAAAAGCTTGGATACAAGATAGATATTACACCACCGACGGTGATAACAGGAAAGGAAATGAAGATAACAGCTGAAGGACTCATAATAAGGCTACCAGTTGGTCTATTTAGCCCCGAAGATGTTGAGCTTCACATAGCGATAAGAAGCGGAAAATAAGAGGTGAGCCATATGATAGTTGTAACTGGAGTATTGAAAGAGGAGATCGTGGGCGTATTTCGGGATCTGCTTCCGCTGCTTGAAAATGGTGAATTAGTTGGTAGGAACTACTCGAGAGGAATAATAGGTGGAAATGAGGTTACAACGATCTACGGATTCATTGGAAAGGTTGAGAGTGCACTCATGACACAAGCCATAATAGATCACTTTCATCCAAAGTATATTATCCACTGTGGTTCTGCAGGTGCCATAGATCCAAATCTTGAGGTTGGTGACATTATCTGTGGTACAACATATTATGAACATGACTTTCAAGATAGCAGACCTGCTGGTTTTCAAGCATCTTCTACACTTGTAGAAAAGATTAAGGACATATATCCATACATAAAATTGGGATGCATTGTGAGTGGAGATGTGTTGATCAGTAACAAGAATCTCAAAATGCGCATCTACGAAAAATACCAAGCACTTGCTGCTGATATGGACAGCGCTGCAATGGCGAAGGTTTGCTTTGAAAACAACGTTGGATTTTGTTCCTTGAAAGTAATTGTCGATACGAGTGAGGAGCAAACTCAATTAGAATATGAACAGAACTTCAGAAAGTTCGCTAGTTTGCCATCAGCCATTGTCTCGGAAATGCTTGACAAACATCTTCTCTGATAGATATGACGTACTCAAGTAAAATGATTGTTGGAAAGTAGGTTCTCAAATGGATAGCGAAAAACAAGCCAAGAAGACAACAGTGCAAAATAAATGGCTCATTGATGAGCACAATTATTTCTCACGCTTAGATAAGTTTTTGAGGAACGCTCTCAAAAACGTACCTTTAAGTGCCATTTATAAACTAATTAGGACTGGAAAA